>RFGD01000190.1 GCA_003696705.1 Alphaproteobacteria bacterium
GCGCGACAGGCCTGCATGCTGACCAGGACGCTGGTCGACACGCGCACGACCGATCCCGCAATCGCCGCCGCCACCGAGGACTATCTGGACAGGATGCGCGCCGAATTCGCCGCCGCCTTCGCCGCCGCCCGGGACAGGGGGGAGATTCCGCCCGACGCCGACCCCGACCGCCTTGCGCGGCGCTACCAGGCCTATGTCACCGCCTTGCGCGTCGAGCTTCACCGCGGCGCGCCGGAAGAGGACATCCGCGCCCTGGCCGAGGACATGGCGGCCGAAATCGAGGCGCTTGGCAGGCCCCGGTGAAGGCCCCCGGGGTGTCGGGCCGGCCGCCTGCGCATGCGACCGCGTCGCATCAAGGGACGCCGGCCGGAACCCGCGCCGAGCGGCTCCATGCCTTGGGTGGCTGGCCATACATCCGCCTGAAGTCGCGACTGAATTGCGAGGGGCTGGCATAGCCCACCTCCCAGGCGGCCGCGTTGACGGTCTTTCCGGCGGCGATCTTCATCGCGGCGCTGCTCAGCCGCATCGTCTTGACGAACTGAATGGGCGACATGCCGGTCGCCTCCTTGAAGCGGCGATGGAAGACCGCACGGCTCATCCCGGCCAGGTCGGCCAGGTCATCGACCGTGATTGCCTCGTTCAGATGGGCCGCGAGATGGTCGATCGTGCGCGCAATCGCGTTGCCGACGCCGAAGGCCCGGCGGGCCGTCGCCCCCGCCGCGCCCCTCAGGACCGCAAGGCAAAGCTCGCGGCGCCGCCCCGGGCCAAGGATCCTGGCGTCGACCGGGTCGTCGAGAAGCTCGAGGAACCGTGACAACGCCTGTGCAAACCTCGGCTCCCAGGGCGCCAGGGCCAGCGCCGGCACCGGGGCGTTTCGGTCGCCCGAGCCGGACGCCCTGCCACCGGCGGCCTCGAGCTCGATCACGAGATCGCGCATCATTTGCGGATCCAGCGAGACAGCGACGCCCCGAAGGGGCCGTTCGGGCGAAGCCTCGGGCGTGCCGGCCTCGACCGGAAGGGTCATCGGGCAGACGAGGTATCGGCTGTGGTCGTAGAGGTGGCGCCTGCCGTCCACCACGGCCTCCTTGGAACCGCCGACAATGGCGACCACCGTGGGCTCGTAGACGGCCGGGACGCAGGGCAGGGGCTCTGTCACACGGAAAAGCCGCACGCCCCCAAGTGCGGTTTCCAGGACACCCGGCGCGGGAAGGTGGCGTTCGATGATGTCCTTGATCCGGTCCTTGTGCATGCGCACAGGCTGACACCCCTTGCGCCACGGTTCAACGCGGCAGAGACGATCGGGCAGATATTCGAGAGGATCTCGGACACCCGGCGCCGGGCCGCGGGTGCCGGTGCGTTCCGCCCTATCCGAAGCGAAAGGCGCTTTCGACCACGCCCAGGACATGATCCTCGAGCGTTTTCACGCCCCTGTCCGCGCCGGCCGCGCCGGCCGCCACGTGAA
>RFGD01000022.1 GCA_003696705.1 Alphaproteobacteria bacterium
CCGAACCCGATTCCTCCGACGGTCTGCTTCAGCGTGCCGGTGGATGTCTATGTCAGCCCGACGACCCCCAGCGGCACGATCTCGATGCCGGTGACGTTCACCGGCGGCGGCCTGCCGCCGGTCTCGGGCTCAGCACCGCTGACGGTGCAGAACATCCGTACGCCTTCGACGACGACCTTCATGACCGTGGATCCGGCCACCGGGCAGCTCGTGCCGGTCAATGCCTACAACTCCGGCCAGACCGTCTATGTGCAGGTGCAGGACCTGGACCAGAACCTGAATCCGGCCGCGCCGGAAACGGTCACGGCCACGGTCACCGACCCGTACACCGGTGACAGCGAATCGCTGGTGCTGACCGAGACCGGTCCGAACACCGGTATCTTTGTCGGCAGCGTCGTCTCCACGCTGGCCCCGGCCACGCCGAACAATGGCCTGATCTCGGTGGCCGCGAACTCGCAGCTTTCGGCCACCTATGTGGACATCGTGGACAACACCGATTCCTCGTCGGCTGCGGCCATCGTGGACCCGTACGGCCTGCTGTTCGATTCGGCGACCGGCCAGCCGGTCAATGGCGCGACCGTGACGCTGATCAACGCGGCCACGAACCAGCCGGCGCAGGTCTTCGGCGCCGATGGCGTGTCCACATTCCCATCCACGATCACCTCCGGCGGCACGGCCACGGACAGCGCCGGCAATGTCTACACCTTCGGCCCGGGGCAGTACCGCTTCCCGTTCGTGACACCCGGCACCTATCAGCTCGTGATCACGCCGCCGGCCGGCTACGCCTTCCCGTCGCAGGTGGCCGACGCACAGCTGCAGCTGCTGCCGGGCGCACCGTTCGCGCTCGTCGTTGGCTCGCGCGGCGAGGTGTTCACGGTCAATCCGGGCCCGGCGCTGAACATCGACGTACCGCTGGATCCGAAGCCGGTGACGCTGTTCGTGCAGAAATCGGTCAGCAAGACCAGGGCCGCAATCGGCGATTTCGTGCCCTATACGGTGACGGTGGAGAACCCGGACACCGTGAATCCGGTTTCCAATGTCATCGTCGTCGATACGCTGCCGCTCGGCTTCCGCTACGAGCCGGGCTCGGCAAGGCTCGACGGCGTGAAGACCGCCGATCCGGCGATTTCGGCCGACGGCCGC
>RFGD01000191.1 GCA_003696705.1 Alphaproteobacteria bacterium
AGGCGCGCGCGCCCTCAAGCTGATCCTCGGAGGCGTAGAGCCGGTCCACGGTCGCCAGCTGTCGGCGGGTGATGCGGTTCATCGCGTCCTGGAACTTCGCGTCCTCGGCATCGCGGACGATCTCCTTGATGGCGGCGTAGACGAGCGGCGGGCCGCTTTCGAGAAGCCGCGCCATGTCCCAGGCGGTCTCCATGAGGCTGTCCGCCGGCACGATGCGGTTCACAAGTCCCCAGCGATGCGCTTCGGCGGCGTCGAACCAGCGCCCGGTCAGAAGGAGTTCCATGGCGATGTGGAAGGGGATCCGCTTGGGCAGCTTGACGGACGCAGCGTCGGCAACCGTCCCCGAGCGGATCTCGGGCAGGGCGAAGGTGGCGTGTTCGGCCGCGATGATGATGTCCGCCGACAGCGCCCATTCGAGGCCGCCGCCGCAGGCGATTCCGTTGACGGCTGCAATGATCGGCTTGTTGAGGTCGCGAAGCTCCTGGATGCCACCGAATCCGCCGACGCCGTAATCGCCATCCACCGCGTCCCCGTCGGCGGCGGCCTTCAGGTCCCATCCGGCGCAGAAGAATTTCGACCCGGCGCCGGTGATGATCGCCACCCTCAGGTCCGGATCGTCGCGATACTCCCGGAAGACCTCTCCGAGGACTCGGCTGGTGGCCAGATCGATCGCATTGGCCTTCGGGCGATCGAGCGTTACCTCGAGGATGCCGCCCTCGGTCCTTGTGCGCACGCTGTCGTTCATTCCCTGACCTCCCTGATGAGTGCATCCACGGCCACGGCCCCATCGGGTCCGGCGACCAGCGGGTTGACCTCAACCTCGAGCGTCCGGCGGGCGTTGGCAAGGGCGTAGTCGGACAGGGCCTCGATGGCGTCGAGGATGGCGTCAGCATCGGCACGCGGCGCCCCGCGCCAGCCTTCCAGGACGGGCCAGAGGCGCAGGGATTGGAGAAGCTTCAGGCATTCCGCGCGCGGGGCTGGCAAAAGCGTCGATGCGCAGTCATCCAGAAGTTCGGCAAGCGTGCCGCCGGCCCCGACCGACAGGACGAGGCCGTGGGCGGGGTCGCGGGTGATGCCGACCAGAAGTTCGGCCGTGGCCCCGCTGACCATCTCCTCGACAAGAAAGGACGGCGCATTCATCTCGGCGGCGGCGTGCTGCACGGCGCTTGCCGTCCGAAGGTCGAGGCGAACGGCGCCGGCTTCGGTCTTGTGGGCGATGCCCTCTCCCTTCAGGACGACGGGAAAGCCGAGCGATTCGGCCGCCCTCGCGGCAGCCTCGGGGGTCGGGGCGCGCCTGTGGCGCGGGACGGCCAGGCCGTGGGCGGCAAGGCGCGCCTTCGCCTCGGCTTCCGTGAGGGTGCGAACCGGCCCGGGCGGTGGCGGCCCGGGGTCGAAGACCGGCGCGGACCAGGGCGCCGCGACGGCGCCGGCGGCCCGAATGGCGGCCATCGCGGTTCGCAGCCCGGCCAGTGGCACCACCCCGCCGTCAAGAAGCTGGCGCGCGCGGGCTTCGGGCATCAGTTCGGGCAGGGTCGCGATGCAGGCGAACGGGGTCGCGGCCTCGCGCGCGGCCGAAAGGCACGCCCGCGTCGCGATATCCCAGTCGGCATCGTCGCAGCGGTCCGCGCGCGGATAGTCGAGAACGATCCCGACAATGGCCAGTTCGGGCGAAGCGATCGCCGTCCAGGCCCGGGCCATCGCCGCCTCGTCGCGCCAGACGTAGGTGTGATAGTCCAGGGGGTTCGCAAGCGCGACCCGGGGCCCCAGTGCGTCGCCCAGCCGCTTGCGCTGGGATGCGTCAAGCCGCGGGAACCGCAGCCCCGCGGCGGCGCCCAGGTCGCCCGACAGGCTAGCCTCGCCGCCCGAGCAGGAAATCGTGGCGATGGCGTTGCTTCCAAGCGGACCGTGGACGTGAAGGATCGAAAGGGCGCCCAGAAGCTCGGGCAGGGTGTCGACCCTTGCGATCCCGAGCCGCCCGAGAAGCGCCGAGGCGCCGGCATCGCTGCCGGCAAGGGACGCTGTGTGGGATATCGTCGCGGCCCGGGCTTCGGCGGACCGGCCGACCTTGATCGCCACGAGCGGTTTTCCAAGCTCGGCGGCACGCCGCGCCAGGGCCTCCCATCGGTCGATGTCGCGGAAGCCTTCGACATGCAGCCCAAGCGCGGTGACGCGCGGGTCCTCGAGAAGGGCGCGCGCAAGATCGGCCTGATTGACGGCCGCCTGATTCCCGGCGGTGGCGATGGCGGCGATGGGCAGCGCCCGGCACTGCATGGTCAGGTTGATGGCGATGTTCGAGCTTTGCGTGACGATGGCAACGCCGCGCCCGACGCGCTCGCTGCCCTGCTGGTCGGGCCAGAGGGCGGCCCCGTCGAGATAGTTCACGAACCCGTAGCAGTTGGGGCCCAGGATGGGCATGTCGCCCGCGGCGGCGACAAGGGTGTCCTGCAGGCGCCGGCCGTCGCCGAGCTCGGCCTCGGCTTCCGAGAACCCGGAGGCGAAGCAGACCACGCCCCCGGCCCCGATCGCGGCCAGACGGCGCACCGCGTCGATCGTGTCGTGGCGGTTTACGGCCAGGAATACGGCATCGGGGGGCGCCGGAAGCGCTTCGATCGAGCGGACGGGTTCGAGGCCGCCAATATCGGCCGCCGTCGGGTGCACGGCATCGAGCCGCCCCGCAAAGCCCAGAAGCCGGTTCTGGCGCACGACCTCGGCGCACCAGGCGCGACCGCCGACCACCGCGACCGAGGATGGTCGCAGAAGGCGCCCGAGGCGGCCCATCCTCAGGCCCCCCGGGGTCTCAGCAGTTCCCGGGCGATGATGTGGCGCTGGATCTCGGACGTCCCGTCCCAGATGCGCTCGACCCGGGCATCGCGCCAGAAGCGCTCGAGCGGCAGGTCGTCCATGAGCCCCATGCCGCCGTGCACCTGCACCGCGGCATCCGTCACCCGGGCCAGCATTTCGGACGCGAACAGCTTCGCGCTGGCGATCTCCCGGTTTGCCGGCAGGCCCTGGTCAAGCCGGTCGGCGGCCGCAAGTGTCAGGTAGTCGGCGGCGTCGATCTCGGTCACCATGTCGGCAAGCTGAAAGCCGATGCCCTGAAAGCGGCCGATGGGCTGGCCGAACTGGTGGCGCGTCGCGGCGTGGTCGACCGCCATGTCGAAGGCCCGCCGGGCCCGGCCGACGCACATGGCCGCGACCGTGATCCGAGTGGCATAGAGCCAGGTGTTCATCACGTCGAAGCCGCCGTCGACCTCGCCAAGCACCTGGGCATCGGGAAGGCGGCAATCGTCGAAGTCGAGGATCATGTTCCGATAGCCCCGATGGCTGACCGAGTTGTAGCCGGGTCGGATGACGAAACCGGGCGTATCCCGATCGACCAGGAAGGCGGTGATGCGCTTCTTGGGGCCCTTCGGCGTTTCGTCTTCGCCCGTGGCCACGAAGACGATGACGAAATCGGCATGATCGGCGCCCGAGATGAAATGTTTCGTGCCGTTGATGACCCAGTCCCCGCCATCGCGGCGCGCATGGGTCTTCATCGAGCGGATGTCCGATCCGGCGTCCGGTTCGGTCATGGCCAGCGCGTCGAGCCGCTCGCCGCGGACCGCCGGGTAGAGGTAGCGTTCGCGTTGTTCGCCCTCGCAGGCCATGAGGATGTTCTGCGGCCGGCCGAAGAAATGCGTGAGCGCCATCGAGCCGCGGCCGAGCTCGCGCTCGACAAGGGCGAACTCGAGGTGATTGAGGCCGCCGCCGCCCACCTCTTCGGGGAAGTTGCAGGCCCAGAAGCCAAGCTCGATCGTCTTGCGGCGGATCTCGTCGGCAAGTTCCCTGGGGACCTCGCCGGTGCGCTCGACCAGGTCCTCGTGCGGGTAGATCTCGTTCTCGACGAAACTGCGCACCGTCGCGGCGATCATCTCCTGTTCCGGGGTCGTTCCGAATTGCACGCTGTTGGCTCCTTCGATGGTGGGCGGGGTCGGCCGCGTCGCGATCAGTGGGCGTAGTCGCTGCCCTCGGCATCCAGAATGGCCCGGATCTCGGCCAGGTGGCGGTCGGCCTGACCGGGGTAGGCCTCGACCTCGCGGGCGGTCCTTTCGGCAACGTCGTCGGACAGGACGCGAAGCGGCCTCCCGGTCTGAAGCGCGCGGACATAGGTTTCGGCGGCACGCTCGAAGTAGTAGAGGCGGTTGAACGTCTCGGCCACCGTGCGTCCGACGACGAGGACCCCGTGATTGCCCATGATGAGCACGGTTTTCGCCGGGTCGGACAGAAGCCGGGCGCAGCGCTCGCCCTCGGCCTCGAACGCAAGGCCGCCGTAGTTGTCGTCTATGACGTATCGGTTGAAGAAGCTTGCCGTGTTCTGATCGATGGGTGGAAGCGTCGAATCGGCCAGGCTTGCCAGCACCGTCGCGAAGATCGAGTGGACATGCATGGCGCATCGGGCGTGCGGACAGTGGCGATGGATGGCGCCGTGCAGCCCCCATGCCGTCGGGTCGGGCGCGTCGGGCCGGTCGAGCGTGCCGGGATCGTTGGCATCCACCAGGACAAGATCGCTGGCCCGGATCCGCGCGAAATGGACCTGGTTGGGGTTGATGAGGAACCGGGTGCCGTCGTCGCTGACGGAAAGGCTGAAATGGTTCGCGACGGCCTCGTGCATGCCCAGTCGCGCCGTCCAGCGGAACGCCGCCGCCAGATCAGCCCGTTCCTGCCGGTGATCGTCGTTCAGAAACTCGACCCTTGTGCCCATGGACATGCCCTTTCCGCGGTGCCTGCCCCGAGGGCAGCACGCGCCCGCGGCCACGTCCAGCCCGTTTGCGACGTCCAGGGGCGCGAATGACCGCTCGGGCCGCGCTTGAAAGTCCCGCCGCGGTCATGAGACGATGGCGCATGGCATCTTGCGCTCTCATCCCGCTTCACGCGGCCCGCCCCCTTCTTGTCGCGGTGGCCGCCGGCCGTCGCCCAGCCGATCTGGTCATTCGCAACGGAACCTGGGTGAACGTTCACACGAGAGAGCTTCTGGGCGCGCATGACGTGGCCGTGGCCGGCGGACGGATCGCGGCCGTGGCGCCCGATCTCTCGGACCGGATAGGGGCCGAGACCGAGGTCATCGACGCGGCCGGCCGCTTCATGGTGCCGGGGCTCGTCGACGGCCACATGCACATCGAATCGGGCATGCTGACCCCGGCCGAGTTTTCCCGCGCGGTCGCCCCGCACGGCACGACGACGATGTTCGTCGATCCACACGAGATCGCCAATGTCCTCGGGCTTCGCGGTGTCCGGCTCATGCTGGACGAGGCGCTCCTCCAGCCGCTCTCGCTGTTCGTCCAGATGCCGTCCTGCGCCCCCTCGGCGCCCGGGCTCGAGACGACCGGGCACGAGATCACGCCCGAGGACGTGGCCGAGGCGATGAAATGGCCCGGCATCGTGGGCCTTGGGGAAATGATGAACTTTCCGGGGGTCATTGCGGGCGATGGGAAGATGCTGGCCGAGATCGCGGCGACCGAACGGGCCGGCAAGACGGTCGGCGGGCACTATGCCAGCCCGGATCTGGGCGCGGCCTTCCGGGCCTATGTGGCCGGGGGACCGGCCGACGATCACGAGGGAACCCGCGAGGAAGACGCGATCGCCCGCGCGCGGCAGGGCATGCGGCCCATGCTGCGCCTCGGCTCGGCGTGGCATGACGTCAAGGCGCAGATCACGGCGGTGACACGCGCGGGGCTCGACCCGCGTTCGTTCATTCTTTGCACCGATGACTGCCACCCGGGCACGCTGGTCCACGAGGGGCACATGGACCGCGTCGTTCGCCACGCCATCGACTGCGGCGTGGACCCGGTGGTGGCAATCCAGATGGCCACCATCAACACGGCCGCCCATTTCGGGCTCGAGCGCGAGCTTGGCGCCATCGCCCCGGGCCGTCGTGCCGACATCGTGCTGACCTCGGACCTTGCGGGCCTGCCGGTCGAGACCGTCATCGCGAAGGGCCGTGTCGTCGCCACGAACGGTCGCGCGACGGTCGATTTTCCCCACATCCGCTGGCCTGCGGACGTCCGGAACTCGGTGCGGCTTGGCCGGCCGCTTGCCCCGGCCGATTTCGAGATCCGCCTTGCCGCCGAGCGCGGGGAAGCGACGGTTCGGGTCATTGGCGTCATCGAAAACCAGGCGCCGACAAGGGCGCTCGAGATGCGGGTTCCCGTCCGCGACGGGCTGATCGAGGCCGACCCCGGGCGCGATCTTGCGCAGGTGGCGCTGGTCGAGCGGCACCGGGGCACGGGCGGCGTGGTCAACGCGCTCGTTTCGGGCTTCGGCTATGGCCCCGGTGTGGCGGTGGCCTCGACGGTCGCCCATGACTCGCACCACATGATCGTGGTCGGCACCGACCGGGGGATGATGGCGGCGGCCGCCAACCGGCTGGCCGAGGTCGGCGGCGGCGTCAGCGTCTGGAAGGATGGCCGCGAGCTTGCGCTGGTCGAACTGCCGGTCGCCGGGCTCATGTCCGATCGGCCGGCGCCCGAGGTTGCCGAGGCCGCAAGCGCCATGGTCGCCGCGATGGCCGCCTGCGGCACGCGGCTCAACAACGCATTCATGCAGCACTCGCTCCTTGCGCTCGTGGTGATCCCCGAGCTCAGGATCTCGGACAAGGGGCTTGTCGATGTCCTCCGGTTCGCGCACACCGACCTCGTTGCAGACTGAGGATCCGAGCATGCGAAACGGAAACGAGACCGTCGAGACGCCCACCCTTGCCGAACACGAAGAATTCACGGACCCGAAGGCCGCCGTGGACCGGCTTGTCGAACTCTATTCGGCGGCCCGGGACTTCCTTTGCGCGCGCTTCGCCCGGACCATGGAGGGCAAACGCCCCCGCGCCCGCGTCCGCGCCTTCTACCCCGAGGTTCGGCTGACGACGACCAGCTTTGCACAGGTCGACACCCGGCTTGCCTTCGGCCATGTCTCGGAACCCGGAGAATATGCCACGACGGTGACCCGGCCCGATCTTTTCCGCAACTACCTGTTGCAGCAGATCGGCCTTCTGGTTGCCAACCACGGCGTGCCGGTCAGCGTCGGCCCCTCGCAGACCCCCATTCCCATTCACTTTGCCGTTGCGGCGGGCGGGGGCATGACCGTGCCCCAGGAAGGGGTGCTCGACTTTCCGCTTCGCGACATCTTCGACGTGCCCGATCTGGAAGAGCTGCACGATGACATCGTGAACGGCGACCGCGTGCGGTGGCCGGACGGGTCGCGCCCGCTTGCACCCTTTCCGGCACCGCGCATCGACTATTCGCTGTCGCGGCTCGAACATTACACCGCGACCCTGCCCGAGCATTTCCAGAACCACGTCCTGTTCACGAACTACCAGTTCTACGTGGACGAGTTCGTCGCCTATGCCCGGGCCGAGCTTGGCAACCCGAACAGTCCCTACGAAGCACTGATCGGCCCCGGGGGCGTCACCATCACTTCGCCCGAGGCTGGGATCGAGCCGCCGGCGCGCGCGCCGCAGATGCCGGCCTGGCATCTGGTGGCGCCGAACGGGCAGGGGATTTCGCTCGTGAACATCGGCGTCGGTCCGTCGAACGCCAAGACAGCGACCGACCATATTGCCGTTCTGCGGCCCCACGCCTGGCTGATGGTCGGCCATTGCGCGGGCCTTCGGAACACGCAGCGGCTTGGAGATTACGTTCTGGCCCACGGTTATGTGCGCGAGGACCACGTCCTCGACGACGACCTGCCGGTGTGGATTCCCATCCCCGCGCTTGCCGAGATCCAGGTCGCCCTGGAACAGGCGGTGGCCGAGGTGGCCGGGGTCGAAGGCTACGAGGTCAAGCGGATCATGCGCACCGGCACGGTTGCCACCATCGACAACCGCAACTGGGAACTGCGCGACCAGTCCGGGCCCGTGAAACGGCTTTCCCAGTCCCGGGCCATCGCGCTCGACATGGAAAGCGCGACGATCGCGGCCAACGGGTTTCGCTTTCGCGTGCCCTACGGGACGCTCCTTTGCGTCTCGGACAAGCCGCTGCACGGAGAGCTGAAGCTGCCCGGCATGGCCACCGAGTTCTATCGCGGCCAGGTGTCGCGCCATCTGATGATCGGGATACGGGCCATGGAGCGGCTCAGGGAGATGCCGCTCGAGCGCCTTCACTCGCGCAAATTGCGCTCGTTCGCCGAAACGGCCTTCCTCTAGGTGCCTTGACGGGGCGTCAATGCGATTTTCGGGGCGTTTTGCGGCGCAGAACTGCATTCACCGCATTGTGAGGCGCGACGAAATGCAGTTAAAAGGGGCAGATATGACCCGACGCACGGGACAGTCTAGGGAGAACAACTTTCAATGGCACAAAAACCGATGACGAAGACCCAGCTTGTTGCTGCCATCGCCGACAAGGCCGGCCTTGACAAGAAGACGGCGGCGGCGGCGCTCGAGGCGCTGACCACGGTCATCACCGAAGAGGTGTCGGGCGGCGGCGCCGTCACGCTGCCGGGCGTCGGCAAGATCTATTGCCGCGAGCGGCCCGAGCGCATGGTCCGCAACCCGGCGACGGGCGAGCAGATCAAGAAGGAAGCCGACAAGGTCGTGAAGATGACCATCGCGAAGGCGCTTAAGGACAGCGTGAACGCCTGACGGCTCGTCCATCGGACGACAGGGCCGCCCGCCTCGGGCGGCCTTTTCCGTTTCTGTCCTGCCAAGCCGCCCGTCCTGACACGATCGTGAGGAAGAGTTGACCGGCCGGGCGGTGACAGCGGCGCCGAAGGCGCTAGAGTTCGCCCGGGCAAAGAGACGACGGAGCGCTTCCCGATGGACATCCTGCTTGGCTACCTGGCCGGCGTGCTGACGCTGATCAACCCCTGCGTCCTGCCCGTGTTGCCGGTCGTTCTTGCATCGGCGCTTCAGGCGGGGCGGCTGGGGCCGGTCTGGCTGGCGGCGGGCATGTCGCTTTCCTTCGTTGCGCTGGGCCTCGGCGTGTCGGCGCTTGGCCCCCTTGTCGGTCTGGACGCCGAAACGGTTTCCGATGCCGCGGCGGTCCTCATGATCGCCTTCGGGCTCGCGCTTCTCGTGCCGCGCGTCGGCGGTGTGCTGGCCGGCGCGATGGCCGGCGTCTCGGCCCGTGCCGATCAGGAGATCGCCGAGCTCGATGCCTCTGCCATGCGGGGCCAGTTTCTTGGCGGCATGCTTCTTGGCGCTGTCTGGAGCCCCTGCGTCGGGCCGACCCTTGGGGGCGCAATCGGCCTTGCCGCAGCCGGGCAGGACCTCGTCCGGGCGGGCGCGATCATGACGGCCTTCGCCCTTGGGATATCGACGGTCCTCGTGCTCCTGGCCTATGGCGCGCGCGCGGCCATCCAGCGGCGCGCCGCGCTCTTGCGCGCCATTGCCGCCCGCAGCCGGCCAGTCCTTGGGGTGGTCTTCATCCTGGTCGGCGTCATGATCCTGACGCGGGTGAACCAGATGCTTGAAGGCTGGCTTCTGGACCGGATGCCCGCGTGGCTGATCGATCTTACCGTTTCCATCTGATCCCTGATGAAGGATAGACCATGAAAAGACGCGACTTCCTGACCCTCGGCGCCCTGGGCACGGCCGCACTTGCGCTGCCGTCCGTCGCCCTGGGCGACGAGCTTGTCTACCGCCCCGGCATCGTCGAGCAAGAGCTGAAGGCCGGGCGGCTTGTGCTTCTCGACTTCTATGCGCCCTGGTGCGGCACCTGCCGGGCGCAGCGACGGGTCATCGAGGCCCTTCGCGCCGAGAACCCCGAATACGACCGCCGCATCGCCTTCGTCGAGGTTGACTGGGACAGCCACCGCAAGGCCGAGATCACGCGGAAGCTGAAGATCCCGCGGCGCTCGACCCTGGTCCTCTTGTCGCCCGAAGGCGAGGTCGGCCGCGTCGTGGCCGAAACCAGCCGCGAGGCCATCAAGGGCCTTCTCGACTGGGCGGTCGAGGGAAGCTGAGCCCCTATTGCGCCTCGGGCCCGATCCGGCCGGCGGGTCCGGGGCCGACCTGGGCGCGGTGCATGAGGTACTGGTCCAGAAGGACGACCGCCATCATCGCTTCGCCCACCGGGACCGCGCGGATGCCCACGCAGGGGTCGTGACGGCCCCGCGTGACAACCTCGGTCGGCGTGCCGGCGCGGGTGATCGAGCGTCTCGGCGTCAGGATGGACGAGGTGGGTTTCACCGCAAAGCGCACGACCACCGGCTGGCCCGTCGA
>RFGD01000023.1 GCA_003696705.1 Alphaproteobacteria bacterium
CTCGGCGACACGTTCGGATGGATCAACGCGCTTGGCGCCCGCTATGTCTCGGTCGTCACGCGCGATGGCAAGGAATACCTCATCCCGAACGAGGATCTGATCACCGGCCAGGTGGTCAACTGGTCGCACTCGGACGACTTCGTGCGGCTCGACATCCATTTCGGCACCTCCTATGCGGACGACCCGCACAAGGTGCGGGCGCTGGCCGTCGAGGCCGCGCTTGGCGTGCCGCGCGTCCTGCATTCCAAGCCGCCCGTGTGCCATGTCGTCGGATTCGGCGACAGTTCCGTCGACTACATCCTGCGGTTCTGGATCCGCGACCCTACCCAGGGGCTGACGAACATCCGCGGCGATGTGTTCCTGGCCCTTTGGGACGCGTTCAGGGCCAACGGCATCACGATTCCGTTCCCCCAGCGCGAGGTGCGGATTCTCGGCGACGCATCCTCGTGAGGCGCCAGGCCGCTCCATTGAGAAGGCCGCGGGGCATTGCTATATTGGGGGTGCCTGGCGCCGGGGTCATGCGGCGCGAAGAAAGGAGGATACGGTTCTGTCTGAGCCAGTGAATGCAGCCCGCCTGGAGGCTGCCCAAAGGGCCGGAATGGTCCGGCCCGACCAGAATGCCCCGGGAGCCGCGGTTCTTGAGGCAGTGCTTTCTTCCCTCGACGACGACAAGGCAGAGGACGTGACGGTCATCGACCTTCGCGGCCGATCCGAGATTGCCGACTACATGGTCGTTGCCTCGGGCCGATCCAGTCGGCAGGTGACGTCGATCTCTGACAAGCTGATCGAGCGGCTGAAGGCGCGCTTCGGCATTTCGGCCAAAGTCGAGGGCAAGGCGCAGGGCGACTGGGTCCTGATCGACGCGGGCGATGTCATCGTCCACGTGTTCCGGCCCGAGGTGCGCGAGTTCTACCAGCTCGAGAAGATGTGGATGCCCACCGGCACCAGCGCGTCGCTGGGCTGATGCGCCTGACCATATGTGCCGTCGGCCGCCTGAGGCGCGGGCCCGAGGCAGAGCTTGTGGCCGACTACGCCAGGCGTTTCGACCGGCTGGGTCGGGGCCTGGGCCTTGGCTCCCTTGATGTCGCGGAAGTCGAGGACCGGAAGGGCGGTGGCCCGACCGCCGAGGCGGTGCTCCTGGAACGGGCGATCCCGCAGGGCGCCCTCCGCGTCGCCCTCGATGAACGGGGTCAGACGCTGACAAGCCCCCAGCTTGCGAAAAGGCTCGCCGCCTGGCGCGACGCCGGGCATCGCGATGCTGCCTTCATTCTCGGCGGGGCCGACGGGCTTTGCCCTCGGCTCGTGGAAGGCGCCGACATGGTGCTGTCGTTCGGGCCCATGGTCTGGCCCCACATGCTGGCCCGGGTCATGCTTGCCGAACAGCTTTACCGCGCGGCCACGATCCTGTCGGGAACGCCCTACCATCGCGCCTGAGCTTGGCGTATGACTGTGCCCGCAAGGCAGGAGGGCAAGTGGAATGAGCGCATCGGGACCCACCGTTCTGTGCATTCTTGATGGCTGGGGCCTTCGGGACGAGGTCGAGGGCAACGCGCCGGCGCTGGCAAGAACCCCGAACTTCGACCGCATCATGGAAAGCTGTCCGACCGCGACACTTGTCACGCACGGTCCGGATGTCGGGCTGCCCGAAGGCCAGATGGGCAATTCCGAGGTCGGGCACATGAACATCGGGGCCGGCCGGGTCGTCTGGATGGACCTCGGGAAGATCGACAAGGCGATCCGAGAGGGCAGCTTTGCCAAGGCGCCGCCCCTTCGTCAGTTCATCGAGACGCTGCGCGCCACCGGTGGCACGGCACATCTTCTGGGTCTTGTCTCGGACGGCGGGGTGCATGCGCATATCGAACACATGAAGGCCGCAGCGCGCGAGATCGCCGCGCACGGCGTCCCGATCGTCATCCACGCCGTCACCGATGGCCGCGATGTCGGCCCGAAGACCGCGACGCGCTATGTCTCCGAACTGGTCGCATCGCTTCCGAAGGGCGCCCGCATCGGGGTCGTTGCCGGTCGCTACTATGCGATGGACCGCGATCACCGCTGGGAACGGGTCGAGAAGGCATGGCGCGCCATCGCCCTTGGCGAGGCCGAGCATCGGGCCCCTGACGCGGTGGCGGCGGTCGAAGCGGCCTATGCCCGTGGCGAGACCGACGAATTCATCCTGCCGACGGTCATCGGGGACTATGACGGCATGAAGTCCGGGGACGGCGTCTTCTGCCTGAACTTCCGCGCGGACAGGGCGCGCGAAATCCTTTCTGCCATCGGCGAGCCGGGGTTCGACAAGTTCGATGTCTCGGGCAGGCCCGAGCTGGCGGCGATGCTGGGCATGGTCGAGTATTCGAACGTCCACGACCACTTCATGTCGGCGATCTTCCGCAACGAGGAGATCCGCAACACGCTGGCCGAATGGCTGTCGGCCAAGGGGCTGCGTCAGTTCCATCTGGCCGAGACCGAGAAATACCCGCACGTGACCTTCTTCTTCAACGGCGGCAAGGAGCCGCCGGTCCCGGGCGAGGATCGCGTGATGGTGCCGTCGCCGAAGGTCGCGACCTATGACCTTCAGCCCGAGATGAGCGCGCCGGAGGTTGCCGAGCATCTCGTGACCGCGATCACCGGGGGCTATGACTTCATCGTGGTCAATTTCGCGAACCCCGACATGGTCGGCCATACGGGCGATCTCGACGCGGCCGTGCGTGCCTGCGAGGCGGTGGATACCGCCCTCGGCCGGGCGCTGGCGGCGCTCGAGGCCGCGGGCGGTCGGATGCTGGTGACGGCAGATCACGGCAATTGCGAGACGATGATCGATCCCGAGACCGGCGGGCCGCACACCAAGCACACCACCAATCCGGTGCCGATCATCGCCGTCGGATGCGGCGACGTGCGCCTGCGGTCGGGGCGTCTGGCCGACATCGCGCCGACGATCCTTGCGCTCATGGGGCTCGACAAGCCGGCCGAAATGACAGGCGAAAGCCTGCTGTCGTGATGCGCTTGCGGGTCCTCATGCTCGTGGCGCTCGTGCTCGGTCTCGGGGCCGGGCCGGGGGCGGCGCAGACGGACCCGACGATCACCGCAAGGAAAGCGTCTGCCATGCTGGCCGACGCCGCCGAGAGCCTGGCCCGGGCCGCCGAAGCTGACGACCGCGTCGAGGCGCTGAGCGACACGGTGCGCGCCTACGAGGAGGCGCTCGACGCCCTGCGCGAGGGGATCCGGCGCGCCCGCATCCGCGAGGCGACGCTTCTTGGTGTGCTCGAGGCCGACGAGGCGCGCATTGCCCGGCTCGTCGCGGTGATCGAGGCGACGACCCGCGCCGATCTGCCGTCGACGCTTCTGCATCCCGACGGGCCCCTGGGCGCGGCGCGCGCGTCGATCCTTCTTGGCGACATGACCGCCTCGGTCGGCGCAAGGGCGGCCGAGTTGCGTGCCCGCCTTGAGGAACTCTCGCTTGTGCGCAGCCTTCAGGAGGCGGCGCGCGAGGATCTGGCCCGCGCCCTTGCGGACGTGCAGCGGGCCCGCGCAGAGCTTGCCCAGGCCATCGCGACGCGCGACCGCCAACGGCAGACGCCGCCCGTGGATGCCGACAGGCTTGCGCGGATCGTTGCGGCCAGCGACACGCTCGACAGTTTCGTCGAAAGCATCTCGGCCCTGGGGCTGGACGCGCCCGATGCGCTGGACGGGCCGAGTTTCGCCGAGGCGGCGGGCGAACTGCCGCTGCCGGTGCATGGCGTGGTCCTGCATCGCTTCGGCGAGGCGGATGCGGCCGGAATCGAGCGGCCCGGTCTGGTCGTGGCGACCCGGCCCGAAGCGCTGGTCACGGCGCCCTGGGCCGGCACCGTGCGCTATGCCGGGCCGCTTCTCGACTATGGCCAGGTGGTGGTGCTCGAGCCCGAAGCGGACTATCTTGTGGTCGTCGCCGGGCTTGGCCGCATCCTGGCCGAGCCGGGCACGGTGGTGCCCGCGGGCGCCCCGCTTGGCTTCATGCCGGCGCAGGGAAGCGCCGGCACGGCCCCTGCGACCCCGGAGGGGGGCGCATTGCGCAGCGAAACACTCTATGTAGAAATCAGGAAGGATGGCCGGCCCCTCGATCCCGGGGACTGGTTCAGGCTCAGCGAGGAATAGATGAACATGAAGAAATTCGTGATGGCGGCGGTCGTCGGCACCCTGTCGGGCATCGTCCTGACCACACAGGTGGCCGGTCCGCTGGTCGCGCAGGAGGCCGCTGACAAGGCAAGCGTCTACGAGCAGCTGGATCTCTTCGGCGACGTCTTCGAACGCATCCGGCAGAACTATGTCGAGCCGGTTGACGAGCGGAAGCTGATCGAGGCGGCGATCAACGGCATGCTGACGTCGCTCGACCCGCATTCGTCCTATCTGCCGCCCGAGGACTTCGACGCCATGCAGGTCCAGACCCGAGGCGAATTCGGGGGCCTTGGCATCGAGGTGACGATGGAGGACGGCTTCGTCAAGGTCGTCGCACCGATGGACGGGACGCCCGCCGACAAGGCCGGCATTCAGGCCGGCGATTTCATCACCCATGTCAACGGAGAATCGCTTCTGGGTCTGACGCTTGACCAGGCGGTCGAGCTGATGCGCGGCCCGGTCGGGTCCGAGGTCGTTCTGACGATCGTGCGCGAAGGCGTGGACGAGCCCTTCGACGTCTCGATCATCCGGGATACCATCAAGCTGACCGCGGTGCGCAGCCGCCTTGTCGGCGATGTCGTGGTCCTGCGCATCTCGACCTTCAACGACCAGACCTATTCGGGTCTCGAAACCGAACTTGCAAAGCGGGTCGAGGAGCTGGGCGGCATGGACAAGGTCGCGGGCTTCGTCATCGACCTTCGCAACAACCCCGGCGGGCTCCTGACCCAGGCCATCAAGGTTTCCGACGCCTTCCTGGAGAAGGGCGAGATCGTCTCGACCCGCGGCCGCGACCCGCAGGACAGCGAACGCTACAACGCGACGCCGGGTGATCTGGCCGAGGGCAAGCCCATCGTGGTGCTGATCAACTCGGGTTCGGCTTCGGCTTCCGAGATCGTGACGGGCGCGCTTCAGGACCACCGCCGCGCCATCGTCGTCGGCACCAAGAGCTTCGGCAAGGGCTCGGTCCAGACAGTGATGCCGATCCAGGGCAACGGCGCGATCCGCCTGACGACGGCGCGCTACTACACGCCGTCGGGCCGCTCGATCCAGGCCCTGGGCATCGCGCCGGACGTCATCGTCGAGCAGCGCCCCGCCGAGGAAACCGCGGACGAGGCCGAAAAGCGGCGCACCCGCTTCGAGGCCGACCTGCGCGGCCGGCTCGAGAACGATGCCATCAGCGAAGAGGAGAAGCGCCAGCTCGAGGCCGAGCTGCGCCGCGCCGAGGAGACGGCAAAGCTTCGGAAAGAGGACTACCAGCTGGCCTATGCCGTCGACATCCTTCGCGGCATTGCCGTCATGGGTGGTGCCCGGTAGACGGGCTGGGCGCGGGGCGCGCGCGGCACGTGCCGCCCCGCGCGACGGTGCAGGGGCAAGCTTGGGGGCAGGCAGAGATGGACACAAGCACACTTCCCTACCGGCCGGGGGTCGGGATCGTTCTTCGCGGCGGGGACGGGCGGGTCTTCGCGGCCCGTCGCATCGACACACCGGCCGAGGCCTGGCAGATGCCGCAGGGCGGCGTCGATGCCGGCGAGCGGCCCGAAGAGACGGCATTGCGCGAGCTTGAAGAGGAGACGGGGATTCCCCCGGCCCTCGTGCGGATCCTGCGCGCGACGCCAGAGCCCCTTCGCTATGACCTGCCGCCCGAGCTTGTGCCGAGCGTCTGGGGCGGGCGCTACCGCGGACAGGAGCAGACCTGGTTCCTCATGGACTTCCTGGGAGAGGACAGCGACATCAACATCGAAACCGCGCATCCCGAGTTCAGCGAATGGCGGTGGATGGAGCCGCCAGAGCTCATCCGGCGCATCGTGCCGTTCAAGCGCGATCTCTACCGGCGGATCTTCGAAACCTTTGCCGACGCCTTCTGACGGGCGGCGGTGACGCGGCCGGGCAATCCCGCGGGCAAAGGAAACCAGTCCGAGGCAGCATGACAGGAAAGATCGATACGCGGGCCATCGGCCTTGACGTGGGCGTTGCCTTCACGCGGTGGCTGACCGGCGCCGAAAACCTGCACTATGGGCTCTGGGACGGGCTCGAACCCGCCGCCGCCAACCTGCGCGCGGCGCAAGAGGCCTACACCTCGCGCCTGTTTTCGCTGCTGCCGGAAGGCACGGGGCTTCGCATCCTCGACATCGGGGGCGGTGCGGGCGAGACGGCGGGCCGGCTTCTGTCCATGGGGCATCAGGTCGAGATCGTCGTGCCGAGCACCTTTCTTGCCGAGCGTTGCCGCGAAAACGCGCCCGGTGCCCGGGTGCACCGGACGACCTTCGAAGCCTTCGATGGCGAAGGGCCGTTCGATGTCTGCCTCTTTTCGGAAAGTTTTCAGTACATCCCGCTCGAGGTCGGGCTTCGAAAGGCGTTCGGCCTTCTGGCCCCGGGCGGGCGGGTGATCCTTGCCGACTGTTTCCGGACGGATGCGGTGCTTTCCGAAGGCGGGGCGCACCGGCCGGTCGGGGGCGGCCATCTTCTATCCGCCTTCGACGCGCTTCTGGATCGGACAGGTGCCGTGGTCCTCGACCGCCGGGACGTGACGCGGTCCGTCGCGCCTTCGGTCGAGATCGAACAGGAGCTGTTTCTCGTCCTCGGCGGTGCCATCGACCGCATCGACGCCGAGCTTCGCGAGAAGCGCCCGAAGACGCGTGCGGTGCTGGCGACCGCGCTTCGGCTCCTCCTGGGAAGGCGGCGCCTGTCCCGCCTTGGTCGGCGGCTTCGCGAGCGCACCCGCACGGCCGAGGCCTTCGCCCGATACAACCGGTATCTCGTCCTTGCGCTCGAACCCGGCCGGGCCGCCTGAGGCCCGGCCTTGACAGCGGCGGCCGTTGCCGCACACTCGGGAACAAATATAGAACATCCGAGTCGCTGCCGTGGCCTTCGCCGAACTTTGCATCACCTCGAACTTCACCTTCCTGACGGGCGGTTCGCACCCCGAGGAATATGCCCGCCAGGCCGCCTTTCTGGGACTTCCGGCGCTGGCGATCGCGGATGTGAACTCGGTCGCCGGGATCGTGCGGGCGCATGTCGCCCTGCGCGAGGTGGCGCGCGAGGTGCGTCTTCGCGCCGAGGCCGAGGCCGCCGGGCGCGTCCACGGCCCGCCTGCGCCCGGGGGCGCGTCGGGATCCGGGGACGCGGGGGCGCCGGCAGGGTCGCTGGATATCCGCACGGTGCCGCGCCTGTTGCCGGCGGCGCGTCTTGTGCTCGTCGACGATACCTCGCTGACGGTCGTGGCCCGCGACCGGCGCGGATGGGCGCGGCTTTGCCGGCTTCTGTCCCGTGGCCGTCTGCGGGCCGAGAAGGGGGCATGCCACCTGACGGCGGCCGATCTTCTGTCCGAAGGCGCGCTGGCGGGGCTCGAGCTTCTTCTGCACCCGCCGGCGCGAAACCAGCGGGGCGCCTTTGCCTGGGTCGGGTTCGCGCGACGGCTTGCCCGCCTCTATGCCCCTCATGTCGCGCTCGTGATGGCGCCGCGCTATGACGGCGGGGATGCGGGGCGCTTTGCGCGGCTGGCGCGGCTCGCGGCCCGGCTTGGCGTGCCGACCGTGGCGTCGGCCCGGCCGATCATGCACGAGGGCGCCCGCCGCCCCCTTGTGGATGTGCTGAGCTGCATCCGCCTTGGCTGCCGGATCGAGGCGTTGGGCCGCGCCGCCCGTGCCAACGCCGAAGAACGGCTGCGCTCGGAAGCCGAGATGCTGCGCCTTTTCCGCGGGCACGAGGCGGCGGTTCACCGGTCAGGAGACATCGCGGCGCGGTGCCGTTTCTCGCTGGACGAGTTGCGGCACGAATATCCCTCGGAGATCGCCGGCGACGAGCGCCCGCCCGAACGCCTGGCCAGGCTGGCCCGCGAGGGGTTGGCGCGTCGCTATCCGGCAGGGGTGCCGGAACGTGTGCAAGAGATGATGGCGCACGAGCTGCGGCTCATCTCCCGACTGGGTTACGAGCCCTATTTCCTGACCGTTCACGACGTGGTCGCCTTCGCGCGCAAGCGCGGCATCCTTTGCCAGGGACGTGGGTCGGCGGCCAATTCGGTGGTCTGTTATGCGCTTGGCATCACCGAGGTCAGCCCCGAGATCGGCTCGATGGTCTTCGAACGCTTCGTTTCGGAAGCCCGCGACGAGCCGCCCGACATCGACGTCGATTTCGAACACGAACGGCGCGAGGAGGTGATCCAGCACATCTACACGCATTACGGCCGGCACCGGGCCGGTCTTTGCGCAACGGTGATCCACTATCGCGGCAAACGCGCCGTGCGCGAGGTCGGGAGGGCCATGGGGCTGTCCGAGGACGTGGTCGCCGCCCTGTCGAGCCAGATCTGGGGCTGGGGGTCGGGCACGGGGATGGCCGACGCGCGGCTGCGTGAACTCGGCCTGGACCCGGCCGAGCCGCGGCTGGCGCTGACCATGCGCCTCGTGCGCGAGCTTATCGGCTTTCCCCGGCATCTGTCGCAGCATGTCGGCGGTTTCGTCATCACCGAGGGGCGGCTGGACGAGCTGGTGCCGATCGAGAACGCGGCGATGGAGGACAGGACCGTCATCTGCTGGGACAAGGACGACATCGATGCGCTCGGGATCCTCAAGGTGGATGTGCTGGCTCTGGGCATGCTGAGCTGCATTCGCAAGGCATTCGACCTCTTGCGTCGGCACAAGGGACAGGACTGGACCCTTGCCACGCTGCCGCCCGAAGATCCGGCCGTCTATGACATGCTGTGCCGGGCCGACAGCCTGGGCGTGTTCCAGGTGGAAAGCCGCGCGCAGATGAACTTTCTGCCACGCATGCGGCCGCGGTGTTTCTACGACCTTGTCATTCAGGTGGCCATCATCCGCCCGGGCCCCATCCAGGGCGACATGGTTCATCCGTTCATCCGCCGGCGCAACGGGGAAGAGGCCGTGACGTTCCCGTCGGACGCGCTTGGCGAGGTGCTGGGCAAGACGCTGGGTGTGCCGCTCTTCCAGGAACAGGCGATGCAGATTGCCATCATCGGCGCGGGCTTCACCGCCGAAGAGGCCGACCGGCTGCGGCGGTCGCTGGCCACCTTCAAGAAGCACGGCAACGTCTCGGCCTTCCGTGCGCGTTTCCTGAAGGGCATGATGCGCAACGGTTATGATCGCGATTTCGCCGAGCGGTGCTTCAGTCAGATCGAAGGCTTCGGCTCTTACGGCTTTCCCGAAAGCCATGCGGCCAGCTTCGCGCTTCTCGTCTACGCCTCGGCGTGGCTCAAGTGCCATCACCCGGCCGTCTTTGCCTGTGCCCTTCTGAATTCGCAGCCCATGGGCTTCTATGCGCCGGCGCAGATTGTCCGTGATGTCCGCGCTCACGGGGTCGAGGTGCGCCCGGTGGATGTGAATGCCTCGTCCTGGGACTGCACGCTCGAACCCGACGCGCGCGGGGGGCTTTCGCTTCGGCTCGGATTCCGGCAGGTGAAGGGCCTGGCCGAGGACGAGGTCGAATGGCTGGTGGCCGCCCGGGGCAACGGCTACCGCTCGGTCGAGGATGTCTGGCGCCGCGCCGGACTGGGGCCGCGCAGCCTGCACAGGCTGGCCGAGGCCGATGCCTTCGCCGCGCTCGGGATTTCACGGCGCGAGGCGCAATGGGCCGCGCGGGCGATCGTCTCGAAGGCCCCCTTGCCGCTTTTCGAGGGCGGTCTTGATGGCGAGGGCATCGTCGAGCCGAACGCCCACCTGCCGGAAATGACATTGGGCGAAGAGGTGGTCGAGGACTATTCGACCCTGCGGCTGAGCCTGCGGGCACATCCCGTTGCCCTGTTGCGACCGCTCCTGACGCCGGATCCTTCCGCCTCGAGCGGCCCCGAAGCGCAGGGCCAGCCTTCCGGGGTGGCCGTCAGCCGCAGTCGATCCGAAGGATGATCCCCTCGGGGTCAAGCCGGACGTTGATGCGGTTCGGAATGTATTCCTGCGTCACGATCGCGCCGAAGGGGATCACCCGGACGGGCTTGTCGGTGGGAAGGTTCGCCGCCGCCTCGGCCGGCTGTCCGACCAGATCCTGAAAGGCCGACGCGCCGCACACGTCCGGTTCGCGCTCCTGAAGGCCGCGAATTCCCGAATCGACAGGGGCGTCGCCGCCCTCGGCGGCCTGGTTCTCTGCCGGCGCCACGGCCCCCGGCGGCGCCAGGGGTGGCGTCAGTGGCGGCGCAGGCTCGATCGGGGCCGGCGCGCAGCCCGTCAGAAACAGAAGAATTCCCGCGCATATGGCGGCAGATACCCTGAACATGATCTCTCCTGCGTTGCCAGCGTGGCCTCACTCGGTCACTCTGGCAGAAACTACAGGGAGGAAGACACGATGAGAACCCGCGCCGCCGTCGCGCTCGAACCCGGCCGTCCGCTCGAGGTCATGGAGGTGAACCTGGAAGGACCCAGGGCCGGCGAGGTGCTGGTCGAAATCAAGGCGACCGGCATTTGCCATACCGACGAATTCACGCGCTCGGGCGCGGACCCCGAGGGGATCTTTCCGTCCATTCTGGGCCACGAGGGGGCCGGCGTCGTGCTCGAGGTCGGCGAAGGCGTGACGTCGGTCAAGCCCGGCGATCACGTGATCCCGCTCTACACGCCCGAATGCCGCGAGTGCGAATACTGCCTCAACCCGAAGACGAACCTCTGTCAGGCCATCAGAGAGACGCAGGGAAAGGGGCTCATGCCCGACGGCACGACGCGCTTTTCCATGCTCGATGGCACGCCGATCCATCACTACATGGGGTGTTCGACCTTCGCGAATCACACCGTCCTGCCCGAAATCGCGGTGGCCCGCATCCGCCCCGACGCGCCGTTCGACAAGGCCTGCTACATCGGCTGCGGCGTGACGACCGGA
>RFGD01000024.1 GCA_003696705.1 Alphaproteobacteria bacterium
AACCAACGATCCCAATCCTGTCAATGATACAGCCAGCGCAACATTTACCGTTGGCAATGCTCTGCCGGTGATCACGGCTCCGGCGACGAATCCGTATGCCTTCACGATTCCGGAGGATAGCCCGACGGTTTCCTTCCAGCTGAGTGCGACCGATGCCAATGGCGATCCGATCACCTACAACCCTGCAGTTGGTGCGCTGAAAGGAACGGCGAACGTCACACCCAACGGTGCCGCTCCGGGGGCGACGGTGGCCTATACGCCAAGCCTGAATGCCAATGGCGCTGATTCGTTTACGGTCCCGGTCAGTGACCCTTACGGCACGACGACATTGACGGTGAATGTGACCATCACCCCGGTCAACGATGCGCCGGTGTTCGTCACCGGTCCGACGGTGATGGGGACTGCAACCGTGGGTGGCACGCTGAACGTGTCCTCCACGACGTCCGATGTGGACGGCAATCCGGTGACGGTGAGCTATCAGTGGCGTGCCAACGGCGTAAACATTCCGGGTGCGACGACTCCGAGCTTCGTGCTGACGCAGGCTCAGGCGCACGCGGTGATCGATGTTTATGCCGTGGCCGATGATGGGCAGGGACAGCCGAACAGTCAGGTCGCGGCCGTATCCAATGCCCTGACTGTGGCAAACAGTCTCCCGACCGTGGCTCCTTTCATGCCGGTCACGATGGCCGAGGGGAGCACACAGGTCGTGCAGGCCGCTGGAAACGATGTGGACGGTGATCCGTATACCTTTGCGACGCTTGCGCCGCTGCCACCATTTGCGTCGCTGAATCCGCTGACGGGAGTCATCCAGCTTGCGCCTGGCTTTGTGGATGCGGGTGCTTATCTGATCGATGTCTATGCGATCGACCCGTATGGAGCGGGGGCGGCCTCGACGTTGAGCGTCACGGTGACGAATGTGAATCAGCCGCCGGTGATTGCCTCGCCGCTCGATCCGTACAGCTTCAATGTCAACGAGGATACCTATGCCAGCTTCCAGGTTGTCGCCAGCGATCCGGACGGCGATCCGTACAGCTTCAGCATCTCGACACTGCCGCTGAACGGCTATGCCTGGGTGACGCCGGCCGGCGTGGTCAACTACATCGGCAATCCGAATTTCAACAATGCCGCCGTGCCGGACAGTTTCGTCGTGTCC
>RFGD01000192.1 GCA_003696705.1 Alphaproteobacteria bacterium
AGGTACATGGTGCCGCGGCGGATGGGTCCGTGCTGTTCCGCAAGAAGCTGTCGCGGCCGCAGTTCGCGCGGTTCATGGCGGAGCAGCAGCCGTGCCGCGTGGCGGTGGAGGCCTGCGCCGGCGCCCACCATTGGGCACGGCAGATGAGACAGCAGGGCCATGAGGTCCGGCTGATCGCGCCGCATTACGTCAAGCCGTTCATCAAGCGGCAAAAGAACGATGCCGCCGATGCCGAGGCCATCGTCGAGGCGGCCTTGCGGCCGACGATGCGGTTTGTCGAGCCGAAAACGGCCGAGCAGCAGGCGCGGGCCATCGCCTTCCGGACGCGGGAGCAGCTCGTGAAGCAGCGCACCGAGACGGTGAACGCGCTGCGCTCGCATCTTTACGAGTTCGGCCATGTCGCGCCCACGGGCATCGGGTTCGTCCCGCGTCTGGCGAGGGTTGTCGAAGATCCCGATACGGACATGCCCGAGCTGGCTCGCGACATGTGCAGGATGCTCCTCGAGCAGATCGCGCACCTGACGGAAAGGCTCAAAGACCTGAAAGCGAGGATCGAGACCATGTCGTCCGAGGCCGAAATGCCCCGGCGGCTGCGAACGATGCCCGGCGTCGGCCCGATCACGGCTCTCGCCGTCGAGACCTTCGCGCCGCCGATGGATCAGTTCCGCCGCGGGCGCGACTTCGCGGCGTGGCTTGGCCTCGTGCCGAGGCAGCATTCCACCGGCGGCAAGCAGAGACTGGGTAAGACATCGAAGATGGGGCAGCGCGACATCCGACGATTACTGATCACCGGTGCCATGGCCGTGATCCGATGGGCCACACGGAGGGGCGCGCCGAAGGGGTCCTGGCTGGCACGCATGCTGGAGCGAAAGCCTCTGTCGGTGGTCGCGGTGGCGCTGGCGAACAAGATGGCGCGTGGTATCTGGGCGATGCTGACGCGGGACGAGGACTATCGCGGCCCGGTGCTGATCGGCGCCTGAAAGGGCGGCGGGCAGACATCTGGACCACCGAGTTGTGAGGAAGGCATGATCCGAATGGGCAAATGATCGAAATGATCCGGGTCGGGCAAACCAGAGACGTTCTCCGAGCCTCGAGCTCGCTGTTGGAGATTTGGTCCCGGTCCGCGCATCACCATCCCGGCCAGCGGCGCCATGTCAGCCGCACTGAACAGGCCTGACAAAAGAACGCACTCGATCACATGTCCCGGCGATCAGAAATTCCTTGCAAACCGAGCGGCATCCACAAAAGAACGTCCGATCCCGGTCCCGTTCCCTCCGCCACCGTTCAAAAGGTTGATCTTGAACGCCTCGCAATTCATGGCGCCTTTCGGGCCGCGTGCAGGGCACCGGTTCGTTGTCTCTTTGGACCTGAGCGCGCGGTCAGGACATCTGCCCGAAACCCCCGGCTCGGTGTCGTTCGCGATGGGGAGAGTGCTTGCCGGATCGGCCGGGGCTCTTGGCGAGTCGCTTGGCGCCGGGCGGGCCGGGCGCGCGCCTGAGCGCGGGCGGCGAGACTGGCCGCGCCCAAGGCAACCGGGGGATTGGACCGGGGGCCGGCAACTCCACCCGGCGCGCATCCGGCACCGCGGTATCGCCTGCGGGCGCAGGGGGCGGCCCGCCTTGCCCTCGGCCAAGGTTCGGCCTCGAAGAACACGTCCGCCGGAGCCTGCGACGCTCACGGCGGACG
>RFGD01000193.1 GCA_003696705.1 Alphaproteobacteria bacterium
AGCGCGTCATGATCGCCATGGCACTCGCGAACGGGCCCGAACTCCTGATCGCGGACGAGCCGACGACGGCGCTTGACGTGACCATTCAGGCCCAGATCCTCGACCTTCTGGCCAGGCTGAAGGCGCGCGAGGGGATGAGCCTGCTTTTCATCACCCACGATCTGGCCATCGTGCGGCGCATCGCCGACCGCGTCTGCGTGATGAAGGACGGAGAGATCGTCGAGCAGGGGCCGACGGACAGGATCTTCTCGGCGCCCGAGCATCCCTATACGCGGCTTCTCCTCGAGGCCGAGGCGGCGGGCGGCCCGGCGCCCGTGCCCGAGGGCGCCGAAGAGGTCGTGCGGACCGAGGGCCTGCGCGTATGGTTCCCGATCCAGCGCGGATTCCTCCGGCGCACGGTGGGCCACGTCAAGGCGGTCAACGACGCCACGATCTCGGTGCGGGCGGGCGAAACGCTGGGCATCGTCGGCGAGTCGGGTTCCGGCAAGACGACGCTGGCGCTTGCGATCCTCAGGCTGATCTCGTCCGAGGGCCGGATCGTGTTCCTGGGCCAGGACATCCAGGGGTGGCGTTCACGGGACCTGCGGGCGCTCAGGCGCGACATGCAGGTCGTGTTCCAGGATCCCTACGGCTCGTTGTCGCCGCGGATGACGATCGAGGAAATCGTGGGCGAGGGCCTTGGCGTGCACGGCATCGAGGCCGGACGCAGCCGCCGGGAGATGGTCGAGGAAATCCTTGCCGAGGTCGGCCTCGATCCGGCGACCATGGACCGCTATCCGCACGAGTTCTCGGGTGGTCAGCGCCAGCGCATCGCCATCGCGCGCGCCATGATCCTGCGGCCGAGGCTTCTGGTCCTTGACGAGCCGACGTCCGCCCTTGACATGACCGTGCAGGTCCAGATCGTCGATCTCTTGCGCAATCTCCAGAAGCGGCACCGGCTGGCCTATCTCTTCATCAGCCACGACCTCAGGGTGGTGCGCGCGCTGTCGCACCGGATCGCGGTGATGCGGGCGGGCGACATCGTGGAACACGGCCCTGCGGACGAAATCTTCGAGCGGCCGACGACGGCCTACACGCGGGCGCTCATGGCCGCGGCGCTGGACCTGCGACCGGCCGAGAGCGACGCCGTCGCCGACTGAAGGCTGTCAGAACGCGGCGCTGTGGCGGGCGCGGCTGCTGTCATAGGCGTCGAAGGAGCGCGCCACCATGCGCGTGAGCGGCCGCCCCTCGGGCAGGATCCGGAAGCGGCGCTCGTCGACCTCGACCATGCCGGGGAAGGCGGCGGCCGCCTCGGTGAAGAGCCGCGACAGCAGGGCGCGGTCGGCGCCCATTGCCTCGATCTCGGCCCTGTCGATCTCGAAGTCGCACATCAACGCCTCGATCATGCGGGCGCGGAAGCGGTCGTCGTCGGTGAAGGCGTGCCCGCGCACGCCGGCAAGCTCTCCGCCGCGCACGCGCCGCTGATAGTCCGCGGTGCCCGAGGCGTTCTGGACGTAGCCCTGCGGGAACCGGGAAATGGCCGAGGCCCCGATGCCCACGAGAACGGGCGCCGTGTCGTCGGTATAGCCCTGGAAATTGCGCCGCAGGCGCCCCGTCCGCGCCGCGTTCTCGAGCCCGTCGCCCGGACGCGCGAAATGGTCGATGCCGATCTCGGCATAGCCGTCCCACAGGAAGAGGTTTCGGGCCGTTTCGAAGAGGTCGAGCCGGGCTTCGGCCTCGGGCAGATGCTCTTCGGGGATCATGGTCTGCCGTCGCGCCATCCAGGGCACGTGGGCATAGCCGTAGAGGGCCACGCGGTCGGGCGTCAGGGTGAGAAGCATCTGCACCGTCTCGGCGATCCCCGACGGGGTCTGGTGCGGCAGGCCGTAAAGGATGTCGGCGTTGAGGCTTTCGATGCCCGCAGCGCGCAGCATTTCGACGACCTGCCGGGTCGTCTCGTAGGTCTGCTCGCGGCCGATGGTCTTCTGGATGACCGGGTCGAAATCCTGCACGCCGATCGAGGCGCGGTTCATCCCCGCCTCGGACAGCGCCCGAATGCGGTCGCCATCCACCTCGTTCGGGTCGATCTCGACCGAAAACTCGGCATCGTCGGCAAAGGGCGCCACGTCGCGAATCGCCTGGGCCAGCGTCTCGATCATCGCCGGGCGCAGGAGGGTGGGCGTCCCGCCCCCCCAGTGCAGCCGCGACAGTCTGACGCCGTCGGGCAACCGCTCGGCCACAAGAGCAAGCTCCTTGAGAAGGGTGCCAAGATAGGCCTCGACCGGGTCGTCCGATCGCACGCCCTGGGTGCGGCAGGCGCAGAACCAGCAAAGCCGCCGACAGAAGGGCACATGGACATAGAGCGAGATCTCGCCCCCTTCGGGAATGGCGCGCAGCCACGAATCCTGTTCGCCCGCGCCCACATCGGGCGAGAAATGCGGCGAACTCGGATAGCTCGTGTAGCGCGGCACGCGTGTGTCGAAAAGGCCAAGCCGGCGGAGTTGTGCTATGCGTCCCATGCCGGTAAACTGATGCACGGAAACGCGAATTTCCTTGACGCAGATCAACAACCCACGGCGGAGGGGGACATGCCGCAGTCGCGGACGGCTTCAACGCACGCGCACGTGAAATGCGGCGACTGCCCCATCCGGCACCGTGCGATCTGTGCGCGGTGCGAGGCGGACGAGCTCGAAGTCCTGAACTCGATCAAGTATTACCGCACCTTCGCGCCGGGCGAGACGATCGTCTGGGCGGGCGAGCAATTCTCCTTCGTCGCGTCGGTCGTCTCGGGCGTCGCGACGCTCACCCAGACGCTCGAGGACGGGCGGCGGCAGGTTGTCGGCCTTCTCCTGCCGTCCGATTTCATCGGCCGGCCGGGCCGGCACCGCTCGCAGTTCGACGTCACCGCGGTCTCGGAGGTGACGCTTTGCTGTTTCCGCCGCGATCCCTTCGACGAAATGTTGCAGAGGACGCCCCACATCGGCGAGCGGCTTCTCGAAATGACGCTCGACGAGCTTGATGCGGCGCGCGAGTGGATGCTCATCCTCGGGCGCAAGAACGCCCGAGAGAAGATCGCGAGCCTTCTGGTGATGATCGCCCATCGAGACGCGGCGCTGCACATGACGCGCCCGTCCGGAGAGGTCAGCTTCGAGCTTCCGCTGACGCGCGAGGCCATGGCCGACTATCTCGGCCTGACCCTCGAGACGGTAAGCCGTCAAATCTCGGCCCAGCGCCGCGACGGCGTGATCGAACTTGAAGGCAAGCGCCGCGTGCGCGTGCCCGACTTCGCGGCCCTTGTCGCCGAGACGGGCGACGACAGCGACGGCGGCTGGATCGACTGACGCCGGACAGGGCCGTCCGCGGGGCGCGGCGTTCGTCACGCGGAAAGGGCACCGCCCCGGACCGACAGCCCGCCCGCCGACAGGGAGTTCGGCGAACGGGCCGCGCGGCCGCCCGGGCCGTCGCTAGCGGGCAAGGAACAGCGGGATCTCGGTCAGTTCGAGCATGTCGCGCGTTGCGCCGCCCAGGATCGCCTCGCGAAAGCGCGAGTGGCCATAGGCCCCCATCACCAGAAGGTCGGCCCCCTCGTCACGGCAGTGCCTGAGCAGTTCCTGCGCCACCGTCGGCATCGTCTGCGGGACGAGCGAAACCTCGGGCTTCGCGCCGTGACGCGCCAGCCACACGGCAAGCTGCTCGCCCGGGTCGGCGGTCTTCGAGCCGTGCCGCTCGGGGTTCACCACGGCAATGTCGGTTTCTTCGGCCGGGATCAGAAGCGGCAGGGCCGCGCGCACGGCGGCAAAGGCCTCGGGCCGCTCGTTCCAGCCGACGACGGCGTGCTTGAAGGGCAGGACCGGCTCGACACCGTTGGGCAGGACGAGCGCCGGCACGTCGGCGTCGAAGAGCGCTGCCTCGAGGATGATGGGCGCGTCGGGGTCGGCGCCCTCGCCATAGGGTTTCGGCACGGCGACCAGGTCGGAATACCTTGCCCGGTCGGCAACGACCGCGGTCAGGCCCGCCGAATAGGCCAGCACGGATTCGGCGCCCCAGGTGATGTCCTCGGGGCGCATCTTCTCGTTCACGGCCTCGCGGATCGCTTCGGCGTTCTCCATGGCAAGGCGCTGCGACTCCTCGGTGATGAAGGTCATGCCGTCGGCGGCGACGTAGCCGACGCGCGTGCGGTCGATGCCAAGGCACAGGATGTCCAGATGCGCCCCCTCGCCGCGCGCAAAGGGCAGGATGGCGTCAAGGTGTGGGGCCACATCCTCGGCCTGGGTCAGCACCGTCAGAATCGTCTTGTAGGCCATGTGTCGTTTCCTCCGTGTCGCGACATTGCGCCGTCCAGTGTGCCAGCAACGGGACGTTGGCACCAATCGCCGCATTTCTGGCTCGAGACGATATTCCGCGCCGCCTCGGGCAAGCTCCTTGATCTGGATCAATGCCGTCTTCCGGCCGATGCGCGATCAGTCTGGCCACGCGATGAAGCTGGGCGGCGGTTTGCGCGTGCCTGGTCGTCGGAAATCAAAGGGACGCAAAATGTGGGATTACGTAAAGCTCATCATTTTCGCGGTCATCGCCGTTCTGGCGGGGATCGCGGCGAACAACGCGCATGACCTTGCGTATCTGGTCAATGCGCTGACCGTCCTTCTCGTCGCCGCGGTGATGTTTCTCTACACGCTGCGGCACATGGGCGAGGGTGGCGCACCGGCACCGCAGGACGAATATCTGGACGGGGTGATCCGCGCCGGCGTCATCGCCACGGCCTTCTGGGGCGTGGTCGGTTTCGCCGTGGGCACGTTCATCGCCTTCCAGCTGGCATTCCCCGAGCTCAATTTCGAATGGGCTCAGGGGTATCTCAACTTCGGCAAGCTTCGGCCGCTCCACACCTCGGCGGTCATCTTCGCCTTCGGGGGCAACGCGCTGATCGCCTCGTCCTTCTATGTCGTGCAGCGAACATCGGCCGCGCGGCTTTGGGGCGGGAACGCGGCCTGGTTCGTGTTCTGGGGCTACCAGCTTGTCATCGTGCTGGCGGCGACCGGCTATCTTCTGGGCGCGACGCAGTCCAAGGAATATGCCGAGCCGGAATGGTATGTCGACTGGTGGCTGACGGCCGTCTGGGTCGTGTATCTTGCCGTGTTCTTCGGGACGATCCTGAAGCGGAAGGAACGGCACATCTACGTCGCCAACTGGTTCTACCTCAGCTTCATCATCACCATCGCGATGCTGCACGTGTTCAACAACCTTGCCGTGCCGGTGTCGATCTTCGGCTCGAAGTCGGTGCAGGTGTTCGCCGGCGTGCAGGACGCGATGACCCAGTGGTGGTACGGCCACAACGCGGTCGGCTTCTTCCTGACGGCGGGCTTTCTCGGGATGATGTACTACTTCGTTCCGAAGCAGGCCGAGCGCCCGGTCTACAGCTACAAGCTGTCGATCATCCACTTCTGGGCGCTGATCTTTCTGTACATCTGGGCCGGTCCGCACCATCTCCACTACACGGCGCTGCCTGACTGGGCGCAAACGCTGGGCATGGTGTTCTCGGTGATGCTCTGGATGCCCTCGTGGGGCGGCATGATCAACGGTCTGATGACGCTTTCGGGTGCCTGGGACAAGCTCAGGACGGACCCGATCATCCGCATGATGGTGATCTCGGTCGCCTTCTACGGCATGTCGACCTTCGAAGGGCCGATGATGTCGATCCGGGCCGTGAACTCGCTCAGCCACTACACCGACTGGACGATCGGACATGTGCATTCGGGGGCGCTGGGCTGGAACGGCATGATCACCTTCGGCATGCTCTACTTCCTGACGCCGAGGCTCTGGAACCGCGAGCGGCTCTACTCGACGACGCTGGTCAACTGGCACTTCTGGCTGGCGACCATCGGCATCGTCCTCTACGCCGCCTCGATGTGGGTGACCGGCATCATGGAAGGGCTGATGTGGCGCGAAGTTGACGCCAACGGCTTCCTCGTGAACGCCTTCGCCGACACCGTCGAGGCCAAGTTCCCGATGTATGTGGTCCGGGCGACGGGTGGTCTTCTCTACATCACCGGCGCACTGATCATGTGCTTCAACCTCTGGAAGACCGTCACGAGTGTCGGTGCCCGAGAGGCGGAAGCCCACGCGACCATCGCGGCTGAGTAACGGAGGCGAAGATGGCTCTTATCGAAAAACACAAGATCATCGAGAGGAACGCGACGCTTCTGCTCGTGCTCAGCCTTCTGGTCGTCACCGTTGGCGGGCTGGTCGAGATCGTGCCGCTGTTCTTCCTTCAGAACACGATCGAGAAGGTCGAGGGCATGCGGCCCTACACCCCGCTCGAGCTGACGGGGCGCGACATCTACGTCCGCGAGGGCTGCTATGTCTGCCACAGCCAGATGATCCGGCCCATGCGTGACGAGGTCGAGCGCTATGGCCACTACAGCCTGGCGGCCGAGTCGATGTACGACCACCCGTTCCAGTGGGGGTCGAAGCGCACGGGGCCTGACCTTGCACGCGTCGGCGGGCGCTACTCGGACGAATGGCACGTCGCGCACCTGATCAACCCGCAGTCGGTGGTGCCGGAATCGGTCATGCCGAAATACGGCTTCCTTCTCGACCGCATGATCGAGCCGACCTACATCCGCCAGCGTCTCGAGACGGACCGTCTTGTCGGGGTGCCTTACACCGACGAGATGATCGAGAACGCCGTTGCCGACTTCGAGGCCCAGGCGGACCCCGAAGCCGATACGGACGGCCTTCTCGAGCGCTACGGCGACAAGGTGAACGTGCGCAATTTCGACGGGCGCCCCGGCGTCTCCGAGATGGATGCGCTGGTCGCCTATCTGCAGATGCTGGGCACGCTGGTCGATTTCTCGACCTTCGAGCCCGATGCCAGCCGCTGAGGGGGAGGGACAGATGGATACCTATTCCGTTCTTCGCCACTTCGCCGACAGCTGGGGCCTTCTGTTCATGACGCTGGCCTTCCTGGGCGCGATCCTCTGGATCCTGCGTCCGGGGTCCGGGGCCCTGCACGAGGAAGCGGCGGGAATTCCCTTCCGCCACGATGATAAGCCCGCGCCGGCCGACATGGCCGCCCACGAGAAGGAGGCGTGGAAATGAGCAAGAAGCCGTTGCAAAAGAAGCCCGAGGTCGGCACGACCGGCCATTCGTGGGACGGCATCGAAGAGCTGAACAACCCCCTGCCGCGCTGGTGGCTGTGGCTGTTCTACGCGACCATCATCTGGGGGCTGATCTGGACGATCCTCTACCCGGCGTGGCCGATCTCGTCCCAAGGGGCGACCCCCGGCCTTCTGGGCTATTCCTCGCGGCAGGCGGTCGAGGCCGACATTCGCAAGTTCGAGGAAAGGAATGCCCCGCTCGACCAGAAGCTGGTTGCGGCCGACCTGACGACCGTCCGCGACGACGCCGAGCTTTACAGCTATGCCGTCAAGGGCGGGGCGGCCGTGTTCCGCACCTGGTGCGCACAGTGCCATGGATCGGGCGCACAGGGTGCGGTCGGATTCCCGAACCTTCTTGACGACGACTGGCTCTGGGGTGGCACGATCGAGGACATCTACTACACCGTCGCCCATGGCGTGCGGAACGAAGACGATCCCGACGCGCGCTACTCCGAAATGCCGAAGTGGGGCGAAATCCTCGAACCCGAGGAGATCGACGCCGTCGTCCAGTACGTCCTGAAGATCTCGGGGCAGTCGCATGATGCCGCCCGCGCCGAGGCTGGTGCCACGGTGTTCGCCGACAACTGCGCCGCCTGCCACGGCGACGACGGCAAGGGCGATCCCGCGCAAGGGGCGCCGAACCTGACGGATGCCATCTGGCTTTATGGCGGCGACGAAGCTGCCATCACCGAGTCGGTCACGAACAGCCGCTTCGGCGTCATGCCGGCCTGGAGCACGCGCCTTTCCGACGCGCAGGTCCGTCAGGCGGCCCTTTACGTCCACCAGCTTGGTGGCGGTCAGTAACGGAATCCGCGTCCCGGCCTGGCCGGGGCGCGGTGCAAGGTGTCGGCCCCGGTCCTGTTCGCGCGTTTCCTGGGGGCCGACACCCCATCCTCGGCCGGCTTCGCCTCTGGCGGGCCGGCCATTTTTCCCTGATACCCGAACAAGCCGGTGCGTCACGATGAGTTGATTGGTCACGGCGCGGCGCCTGGCCCAAGATGGTGGTGCGGCAGGTTGCCGCATGCGCATGACGAAACCTGCCGTGAACGTGAGCCTGTTTCACGCAACCGGAAAGGAGTTCGCCATGCCCAATGTCATTCGAGATCCCGGAAACTGGCTGGCGCAAGAGACGCAGGCAGGGCTGAGCTTTCTTGCCCAGGGGCTTCGTCGGCTGCGCCGACACGAAGCGTCCTTGCCCGAGGTTCGCCGCCTTTCGCTGAGCGATCTTTCGGCGGCGCTGCGGGCCGGATGGGATGATTTCCAGGCGCTGCGCTCGGATGCCATGTTCCTGTGCCTGTTCTATCCCGTCGCCGGCCTTGTCCTGTTTTTCCTGGTGTCGGCGGGAAGCCTGCTGCCCCTTCTCGGACCCCTGGTGGTCGGCTTCGCCCTTCTGGGGCCCGTCTTCGCCAGCGGCCTTTACGAGATGAGCCGCCGGCGCGCCGCCGGAGAGCTGGCGGGGTGGAAGGATGCCGTCGCGCTTCTTGGCCGGCCCGTCATCGTGCCCATCGTGGTCCTCGGGGGCTACTACATGTTTCTGTTCGGGTTCTGGCTTCTGGCGGCGATGGTCATTCACGCGGTGACCCTGGGCCCCGAGATGCCGTCGAGCCTCTGGGCATTCATGCACGAGACGTTCTCGACCTTCGCCGGTTGGGAAATGCTGATCCTTGGGACGCTCGTCGGCGGCGCCTTCATGCTTGCGGCCCTGGCGACCAGCTTTGCCTTCCCGCTTCTTGTCGACCGGGACATCAGCCTGCCGGGTGCCGTGGCCACCTCGATCAGGATCATGCAGCGCAACCCTCTGACCGTTCTTGCGTGGGGCGCGCTTGTGGGCGCACTTCTCCTTGTCGGCTCGGTGCCGTTCCTGGTCGGGCTGATCGTGGTGTTCCCGCTTCTCGGTCATGCGACGTGGCATCTTTGCCGACGTGCGGTGGGCTGACGCAGCGCGACAATTCTGCACCCGGGCACGGCTTGATCGCGTCCGAGGGTTGACCTGTATCAATGCGCGCGCGGCTTTCGCTGGCCATTGTCGCCGCGCGATCAGGATGGAAAGGTCAATTCCCCGTGTCCGAACAGTCAGTCACGCCAGAAAAGCTCTATGCCCCGCGCGAGCCGGTCTTCCCGCGCCGTGTTCATGGCCGCTTCCGCACGCTGAAGTGGATCGTCATGGCCGCGACGCTGGGTGTCTACTACATCACGCCCTGGATCCGTTGGGACCGGGGACCGAACATGCCGGACCAGGCCGTTCTGGTCGATCTTGCGAACCGCCGCTTCTTCTGGTTCTGGATCGAGATCTGGCCGCAAGAGTTCTACTTCATCGCCGGCCTTCTCATCATGGCCGGTCTGGGGCTGTTCCTGTTCACGTCGGCGCTTGGGCGCGTCTGGTGCGGCTACGCCTGTCCACAGACGGTCTGGACGGACCTGTTCATTACGGTCGAACGCTGGATCGAGGGTGACCGGAATGCGCGCGTCAAGCTGTGGAACTCGCCATGGACGCCGCGCAAGATCCGGCTTCGCCTGTTCAAGTGGACCGTCTGGCTGTTGATCGCCATCGCCACTGGCGGGGCGTGGGTCTTCTACTTCGCGGACGCACCCACGCTCCTTGACCACCTTGTGCACTTCGAGGCGCCGCGCGTCGCCTACGCGACGATCGGGGTCCTGACGCTCACCACGTTCTGGTTCGGCGGCTTTGCGCGCGAACAGATCTGCATCTATGCCTGTCCGTGGCCGCGGATCCAGGCCGCGATGATGGACGAGGACACGATCACCGTTGCCTATCGCTGGTGGCGCGGAGAGCCACGGGGCAAGCACCGCAAGAAGGAAGGCGCCGAGAAGCTTGGCGACTGCATCGATTGCGGCGCCTGTGTCGCGGTCTGTCCAATGGGCATCGACATTCGCGATGGGCAGCAGCTTGCCTGCATCACCTGCGCATTGTGCATCGACGCCTGTGACGCGGTGATGGAAAAGATCGGCAAGCCCCGCGGGCTGATCGACTACATGGCGCTTTCCGACGAACAGCGCGAGGTCAACGGCCTCCCGCCGAAGCCCGTCTGGAAGCACATCTTCCGGCCGCGGACGCTTCTTTACACGACGCTGTGGGCAGGCATCGGGGTCGGGCTTCTTGTCGCCCTCTTCATCCGTCCCGACATCAGCGTCGACGTGACCCCCGTGCGCAACCCGACCTATGTGACGCTGTCTGACGGCTCGGTGCGCAACATCTATGACGTCCGGCTGCGCAACAAGTATGGCGAGGAAAGGCCGTTCCACATCTCGATCACGTCGGATACCCTTCTGCGCGTGGCGCTCGAAGGCACGGAAGAACTGACGGTCATGGTCAAGCCGGATTCGACCCTGACCCAGCGGGTCTATGTCACCGCGCCGCCCCAGTCCGAAGCGGCCCGTCGGGCGCGCACCGACATACGGATCTGGGTCGAGGACCTTGAGAGCCAGGAGCGCGCCTACGAGGACACCTATTTCATCGGGAGGGGCCAGTGATGCGTGAATTCACCGGTCGGCACATGCTGATGGTCATGCTGGGCGCCTTCGGGGTGATCGTCGCGGTCAACGTCTTCATGGCGACGCAGGCCGTGCGGACCTTCCCGGGGCTTGTCGTCGAAAACAGCTACGTCGCCAGCCAGGAATTCGACCGCAACCGCGCCGCGCAAGAGCGTCTTGGCTGGACGGTGATCCCGCGCTACGAAGACGGCAATCTGACGATCGAGATCACCGATCGGAAGGGCGCGCCGGTCTGGCCCAAGGCCCTGTCGGTGCTGGTCGGGCGGACGACCGAGTCGCGCGAGGACATTCGCCCCGTGATGGAGCCCGTCGACGGGCGCTTCCGCGCCCGCGTGGACCTCGGGCGGGGGCTCTGGCTTGTCGACATTCAGGCCGTGGCCGAGGACGGCACCCGTTTCCGTCAGTGGCGCCGGCTGCGCGTCGGGGGCTGACGATGACCGGCGCCGACAGCGCCGAGGCCCGCGGCGGGGTCGTCTCGGCCTGCCCGGCCTGCGCCGCGGCGCCCGCGGCCGGCGCGCTTGCGGCGCGGTCGGCCGGGTCCGAGGAGGCGGGACGGCTCATCCTTTCGGTGCCTGGCGCCCATTGCGCAGCCTGCATCTCGACCGTCGAGCGCACGCTCGAGCGCGTGCCGGGCGTCAGGGAGGCACGGCTCAATCTGTCGCTGAAACGCGCGACCGTCGACTGTACGCCCGAGGTCCGGGCGGACGACCTGGTCGCGGCGCTTGCCGCCGTCGGCTACGAGGCGCACGAGCTCGACCCCGGCGTCCTTGGCACGCGGGGCCGCGATCGCGAGGGGCGAGAGCTTCTGATGCGCCTCGGGGTCGCCGGCTTCTCGATGATGAACGTGATGCTCCTCTCGGTCGCCGTCTGGTCCGGCGCCGAGGCGGCCACGCGGGACCTTCTCCACTGGATCTCGGCGGTCATCGCGGTCCCGACGGTGGCCTTCTCGGCCCAGCCGTTCTTTCGCAACGCGCTTGCGGCGGTGCGGGTCGGTCGGCTCAACATGGACGTCCCGATCTCGCTTGCGATCCTTCTGGCGGTCGGCATGTCGCTGTTCGAGGTGTCGCAGCATGGCGCGGACGCCTATTTCGACGCTGCGCTGTCGCTGACCTTCTTCCTGCTGGCCGGCCGCTATCTCGACCATCGTGCGCGGGCGGCGGCGCGCTCGGCGGCGGCCGAACTGGCGGCGCTGGAGGTGCCCCGCGCCATCCGCATCGGCCCCGAAGGCGATACGACTGTCGCGGTGGATACGCTGGCGCCCGGCGATCTGGTCCGGGTCCTGCCGGGGTCCAGGGTGCCTGTGGACGGCATCGTTGTCGAGGGCGAAAGCGAGATCGACCGCTCTGTCCTGACGGGCGAGACGGTGCCGGCCCCGGCCGCTGCGGGCACGCGGCTTGTGGCGGGCGAGACGAACCTGACGGGGCCCCTTGTCCTGCGGGTCGCGGCGGCGGCCGGCGACACGGCGCTGCGGCGCATGGCCGAGCTTGTCGCCGTGGCCGAGATGGGGCGCAATCGCTATACCTCGCTGGCCGACCGGGCCGCCGCGATCTACGCGCCCGGCGTGCACCTTCTGGCGCTTGTGACCTTTGCGGGCTGGCTCGTGGCAGGGGTCGGGCTGCGCGACGCACTGAACGTCGCGATTGCCGTTCTCATCATCACCTGCCCCTGCGCCCTGGGTCTTGCGGTGCCGGCCGTCACCACGGCGGCCAGCGGCCGGCTGTTCCGTCGCAACCTCCTGGTGAAGGAGGGGACCGCGCTCGAGCGGCTGGCCGAGGTCGACACGGTCGTCTTCGACAAGACCGGCACGCTGACCATGGGCATGCCCGAACCCGTCGGTCTGGGCGAGCACCCAAGGGCCGCGCTCGAAGTCGCGCGCGCGCTGGCCGATGCGTCCGCGCACCCGCTTGCGCGCGCGCTGGCAAGCGCATTGGCCGACGCGGGCGTGAAGCCGGCGCGGGTCCGCGACGTGCGCGAAATTCCGGGAAAGGGGATCGAAGGGCGCCGCGGCGGCGCGATCGTGCGCCTCGGCCGGCCCGAGTGGGTCGGGGCCGAACCCTCGGACGAGACGACGAGCTGTCTTTCGCTCGGGCACGGGCAGGTCCTGACGTTCCGCTTCCGCGACCGGCTTCGGCCGGGGGCCGCGGCCCTTGTCGAGCGGATGCGTGCGATGGGGCTGGAGCCGCACGTCGTCTCGGGCGATGCGCCCGCGGCCGTTCGCCGACTGGCGACGTCACTCGGCATCGAGCATTTCGTCGCCGGCGCCATGCCCGAGGAAAAGGTGGCCTATCTCGAGCGGCTTTCGGCGTCGGGCCGGAAGGTTCTGATGATCGGCGACGGGCTCAACGACACCGCGGCGCTTGCGGCGGCGCACGCGTCGATTTCACCTGCCTCGGCGCTCGACGCGGCCCGTGTCGCCTCGGATGTCGTGGTGCTCTCGCGTGATCTTTCGCCGGTGGCCGAGGCGCTTTCGACCGCCCGTGCGGCGCGTCGGCGCATTCTCGAGAACTTCCTTCTGGCAGCGGCCTACAACGCGGTGGCGATCCCGCTTGCGGTGCTTGGCCACGCCTCGCCCCTGGCGGCGGCCCTTGCCATGTCGGCCTCTTCCATTACCGTGTCGCTGAACGCGATGCGGCTGCGCTAGGACCAGAGGTCATGGAAATCCTTCTTGTGCTCATCCCGGTGTCTCTCTTCCTCGGGGGGATCGGGCTTGCCGCGTTCATCTGGGCGCTTCGCTCGAACCAGTTCGACGACCTCGAGGGGGATGCCTGGCGCATCCTCCGCGACGATTACGACGACAGGCCGAAGTCGGACTGAGGCGATCCGGGCCGCCGCGCGCGGAACCTGCGCGTCAGGGGATCAGGACCTCGCAGGGGGTTGCCTGAGCCTGCAGCCGCGAGCAGGCAAGCTCGGCCGTCGCTTCGGTCATGCCGACGAAGTTGGCCTCGAACCCGCGCGGTGTGCGGGCGACTTTGCGCAAGGCCGTATCGAGCGTCTCGATTTCCCGGAGTGCGGTTGTCAGAAGCGCGCGTTCCGCGGCAAAGCGGCTCGGGTACAACCCGATCGAGATTCCCCAGTTGCGCCCGCCGGATGTCGAGGCGCGCGTGACGATCTCGGGGCCGGGGGGAAGGGTGATCTCGGGCGCGACATTGGCGGCGATCTCTGTCGGCGCGGCGCTGTCGCTCTTGCCTGCCGCGGCCTCGGCCACGGCGCGGGCGATCCGGTCGGCGTCCATGGTCGGCGTCTCGGGGGGAGCATCGCGAAGGCTTGGCCGCGGCGAAGCCGCGATGGCAACCGCCAACCCTTCGGGAAGCGGCCTGGCATCGCCATCGGCGCCGACGGTCGCGCGAACTTCGGCGACTTCGGTGGCGACGTCCTCGGCCACGGCCATGATGACGTCGGCCGGCACTTCGGGCGTGCTGCCCGGCCTGAGGACCGGGCGGGGGCTTTTCGTCAGAAGTGCGATGGACGGGCCCTTCACCACCAGTCCGTAGGGCGGGCGCTTCGGCTTGCGCAGCGCGACACGCGACGGCGCCTTCCGGAAGCCAAGGTCAAGAAGGCGTGCGACCTCGGCGTTCCGGCTGGCCGAGGAGCGGCCGCCGAAGACCGTTGCGATGATGCGCTTCGATCCGCGCTTGGCGCTGGCGACCAGGTTGAAGCCCGATGCCGCGGTGTAGCCGGTCTTGATCCCGTCGGCCCCGGGATAGGACGACAGGAAACGCCGATTGGTGCTTGCCACCTTGCGGATGCCGGCGTCGGCGACGCGGCGGGAGAAGAGGTTGTAGTACTCGGGGTAGTCGTAGATCAGGTGCCGGCCGAGGATGGTCATGTCGCGCGCCGTCGACAGGTGCCCTGCTTCGGTCAGGCCATTGGCATTCTTGAAGGTCGTCCGCGTCATGCCCAGGGCCTTCGCGGTGCGGTTCATGCGGCGGGCGAAGGCGGCCTCCGAACCCTCGATCGCCTCGCCGATGGCGGTGGCTGCGTCGTTGGCCGACTTGATCGCCGCGGCGCGGATGAGATAGCGCAGCTTGATCCGCTGACCGGGGCGAAGGCCGAGCTTTGACGGAGGCTCGGCCGCGGCCTTGCGCGAGATCGTCACGAGGCTGTCGAGCGAGATCTCTCCGTGCTCGATCGCCTCGAAGGCGATGTAGAGCGTCATCATCTTGGTAAGCGATGCCGGGTGAAGCCGGGTGTCGGCATTGCGCGCATGGATGACTTCGCCCGTGCGCGCGTCCATGACCATGGCCGCGTAGGGCGCCGCCCGCGCCACACCTGCAAACAGGAGGACGCACAAAAGTCCCGTCAGGACCAGTTGACCCAATCGCTCTTGCAAGAGCCTGCTCTTCTCTGCCTCTCGGCCCGTCGTTGGCGCGGTGCCGTCATTGTAATTGGCGAAAGACTAGCACAGCGTTCACGTCCCGTGAACCGCCCGAACCGGAAAAATCGCCGGCTCAGCCTTCGGGGTAGCGTTCAAGGCAGAGCGCCTGCGCCTCCTGCGCCCGCGCGCGGGCCTCGCGAAGGCGGCGCTCGAGAAGCGCAAGCTTGCGGCGCTCGGCGTCGGGGTCGATGGGTTCGGTGACCCGTCGCGTGCGGATGTCGGTCTTCTGGCAAAGATGCCAGGCCGACTTCCCGAAGCAGAACACCGTGTAGGTCACGGGTTCGGTGACGGTGGTTTCGCTGTAGCCCCGGGCAAGGTTTGCGCGGGTGCGCGCGACAAGCTCCTCAAGTCGAAGGACCTCGGCCCCGGCCTCGGCCAGGCACTGCTGGCGCGGCGTGGTGCAGGCGGCCATGATGGCCGCGACGGCAAGTATGAGGGCGGCGTTCCGCATGCCCCAAGGTTACGCCAAGGCCGATTGTCGCAAAAGGCCGATTTGCCGGCGCAGCTTCTGGCGCAGATCGTTGCCGGCTGCTATCTGGCAGGGGCGCGCGATGCTTCGTGGAAATTCGGGGATTCGACCATGCCAGACGTTGCGGAAGACAGGGTGTTCGAAGAGCGGAAGGCGCGGGCGGCGGCATGGTTCCGCTCGTTGCGGGACGAGATCTGTGCGGCCTTCGAGCGCCTCGAGGACACCCAGGACACCGGGCCCTTCGCCGATCGGCCCGCGGGCCGCTTCGAGGTCACCGAGACGCGCCGCGCCGCCGAAGGGGACGAGGACGCGGGCGGCGGGCTCATGTCGGTGATGCGCGGTGGGCGCGTGTTCGAGAAGGTCGGTGTGAATGTCTCGACCGTCTACGGCACGCTTGGCGCACGCGCGCGCAAGGCCATGGCCGCACGCCGCGACATTCCCGGCCTCGAGGAAGACCCGCGCTTCTGGGCCTCGGGCATCTCGCTGGTGGCGCATATGCAGAACCCGCACACGCCGGCCGTTCACATGAACACGCGCATGTTCTGGACGCCGTCGGCCTGGTGGTTCGGGGGCGGCGCCGACCTCAACCCCTGCATCGAGTACGAAGAGGATACGGCCTTCTTCCACGAGCGTCTGAAGGCGCGCTGCGACGTGCATGGGCCCGATCTCTATCCCCGCTTCAAGGCGTGGGCGGACGAGTACTTCTTCATTCCCCATCGAAATCGCGCCCGTGGTGTCGGTGGGATCTTCTTCGACGATCTCGATACCGGCGACTGGGAAGCGGACTTCGCCTTCACGCAGGATGTCGGACGGGCCTTCCTTGAAGCTTTCCTGCCCATCACGGAACGGCGGCGAAACACCCCCTGGACCGACGAGGATCGGGAAGTGCAGCTCGTTCACCGCGGTCTCTACGCCGAGTTCAACCTGGTCTACGACCGGGGGACGAAGTTCGGTCTTGAGACGGGGCATGACGCAAACGCCGTCCTGATGAGCTTGCCGCCAGTCGCGAAGTGGCCCTGAGGGGCGGGGACAGGCGCCCCTCAGCCGGCCGCCTCACGGCCCCGCCAAAGCGTGAATAGCCCCGCGCCGACGACGATGGCCGCGCCCAAAGCGACATTTGGCGACAGGCGTTCGCCGAAGACGGTGATGCCGATTGCCGAAGCGAAGACAAGCTGGAGGTAGGCGAAGGGCTGCACCGCGCTTGCCTCGGCGACCTCGTAGCACTTGATGAGAAGCCAGTGCCCCGTCGCCCCGGAGACGCAAAGCGCCGCCATCCAGACCCAGTCCGGCCCCGTCATCGGCTGCCAGAACCAGATGCCGACCGCCGTCATCGCCAGGGCCCCGACGGTGCCGGTCCAGAAGAAGCTGGTGGCGGCCGTGTCCTGCCGGGCGGCATAGCGCGTCAACAGACCGTAGAGCGCGAACATGCATGCCGACGCAAGCGGCACCAGCGCGGCGGGCGAGAAGACCCGTGCGCCCGGCCTGAGGATCACGAGGACGCCGACGAAGCCGATCGCGATCGCGACCCAGCGTCGCCAGCCGACCTTCTCGCCGAGGACGGGCCCCGACAGGGCGGCGATCATCAGCGGGTAAGAGGCGAAGATCGCGTGGCTCTCGACCAGTCCGAGAAGCACGAAGGCCAGCACCATCACGCAGATCTCTGCCACCAGCAGGACGGCCCGGAACGCCTGCAGGGCGGGCTGGACCGTGCGCGCGGCAGCCCTCAGCCCTCCGGCCCGCCGGGCCGATACGGTCATGATGAAGGCCGCGAAGAACCAGTAGCGGATCATCACCACCATGAAGACGTTGTAGGTGCCCGCCAGATGGCGCGAGATACCGTCCTGCATGGCGAACACGAAGGTTGTCGCGACCATCAGAAGGACGCCAAGGCGGGTGTTCGAGCCCGTCATGGGCGGTCGATCCGCCGGGCCACGGTCATGTGCCGCTTGCGCCCGTGTCCCGGCCGCCGCTCGACGGTGAAACCCGCGCGGGCAAGGGAGGCGCGCACCGCGCCGGCCGCGGAATAGGTGGCGGCGGTGCCGCCGGGGCGCGTGTGCCGGGCCACCTCGGCCAGAAGCGCCTCTTCCCATAACTCGGGGTTTCGCGCCGGCGCGAACCCGTCGAGGAACCAGGCGTCGGCCGAGCCCTCCCACGCAGGCAGCGTCTGGCGTGCGTCGCCTTCGATCACCGACACCGCGACCCCGCCAAGGGAGAAGCGCCGCTTCCCCTCCGCCCAGGCGGTCACAAGCTCGTCGGCCAGTCCGGCCAGGTCGGGAAAGGCGGAAAGGCTTTGCGCCATGTCGTCGGCGCGCATGGGGAAGGCTTCGAAGCTTGTATACTGCAGCGTTCCACGCCGGCCCAGGTCCCTCCACAGCGACGCCGTCGCCAGAAGGTTCAGGCCTGTGCCGAAGCCCAGTTCGCCAATGGCGAAGCCGTCGCAGAGCCGCCGCGCCAGATCGTTGCCCCCAAGAAAGACGTGCCGGGCCTCGGCCAACCCGTCCTCGAGCGAGTAGTAGGGGTCCTGGAACCGAAGCGACACCGGAACCTTGCCGTTCCGCCATTCCAATGCGGGCTCGCTCTGGCGCTTTGACATGGGCTGGCCTAACAGGGATGCACGGCGCGAGAATGGTCAAGGGTTTCGGGAATGGCAATGGTCGATGTCGAGATCGAGGGGGGCGGAATCTTCGGCCTGTCCGTGGCCTTCGCCTGTGCCCGCCGCGGGGCGCATGTCCGCCTGCATGAACGCCGCCGCATCGGCGCAGGCGCAAGCGGCGGCGTCGTCGGCGCGCTCGCGCCGCATGCGCCGGACGCCTGGAACGAGAAAAAGCAGTTTCAGCTGGAAAGTCTGGCCATGGCGCCCGCCTTCTGGGCGCAGGTGGCCGAACTTTCGGGGCTCGACCCCGGCTACGCGCGGCTTGGCCGGCTGATGCCGCTGGCGACCGAGCGCGCGGTCGCCCTTGCCCGGGGGCGGATTGCCGAGGCCGAGCGCAACTGGCGCGGCATCGCCCGATGGTCGGTGGTCGATACGGCCGCGCCCTGGAAGCTCGACAGCCCGACGGGATACCACGTGTCCGAAACGCTGAGCGCCCGGCTGCATCCGCGCGCCGCGCTGAAGGCGCTGGCCGCTGCGGCGCGCGCGCTCGGCGCCGAAATCGAGGAGGGGGCCACGCGCCCGGTCGGCCGGGGCCGGGCCGTGGTCGAGGCGACGGGCTGGGAAGGGCTGGTCGCCCTGGGACAGGAGACGGGCGTCGAGGTCGGCAGCGGGGTGAAGGGCCAGGCCGCCCTTCTTCGAGCCGATTTCCGGCGCCGGCCCCAGCTTTTCGTCGACGGGCTCCACATCGTCCCGCATGCCGACGGCACGACGGCCATCGGCTCGACGTCCGAGCGCAGCTTCGCGCATCCCGACGCGACGGATGCCGCGCTGGACGAGCTTCTGGAACGCGCCCGGCGGATCTGTCCCGAGCTTGCATCGGTGCCGGTGATCGGTCGTTGGGCGGGGGTGCGGCCGCGTGCCGCCACGCGCGCGCCCCTTCTGGGGCCCCACCCCCGGGAAAACGGGCGCTTCATCGCGAACGGGGGCTTCAAGATCGGCTTCGGCGTCGCGCCCCTGGTCGGCGAGGTGATGGCCGATCTCGTCCTCGAAGGCCGCGCCGAGCGCATTCCGGACGCGTTCCGAACCGAACGGCTGTTTGCCGGATAGCGCCTGCCGCCTTCGCTACCGGGCCTCGGCCTGCAGGCAGAGATGGCCCTTCGTGACCTCGCGCGCCCAGAGCGAAAGCCCTTCGCCCGCAGGCCTGAGACAAAGATCCACCTCGTCGCCGGCCAGAAGCGGTCGCGTCGCCCGGAAGCGGAAATCGCCCAGACGTCCCATCGCGTCTTCGGCCATGAGCATGAGGTGCTGGGCCAGAAGCGGGCCGTGCACGACAAGCCCGCCGTATCCCTCGACCCCGGTCGCATAGTCCCGGTCGTAGTGGATACGGTGGCCGTTGAACGTCAGCGCCGAGTAGCGAAAGAGA
>RFGD01000194.1 GCA_003696705.1 Alphaproteobacteria bacterium
AGCGGCCGGCGTGGCGCGCTACACACCCTGCCCCGAGGGCGTCGCGCAGGCCGAGATCCGCGCGGGCCGACGGATCGGTGCACGGCTTCTTCTCTTTGGTGACCCTGACTACCCGCCCAGGCTTGCTGCCATTCCGGGAGCGCCCATCGCGCTCTGGGCGCTCGGCGATCTGTCGCTCGGTCTGCGGCCGGCGGTGGCGGTCGTCGGGTCGCGCAACGCGTCCTCGCTCGGGCTTCGCGCGGCACGCCGCCTCGCCCGCGAACTGGGCGAGGCGGGCGTCGTCGTCGTGTCCGGCCTGGCGCGGGGCATCGACACGGCGGCGCATGAATGCGCGCTGGCGACCGGCACGATCGCGGTTCATGCCGGCGGCGTGGATCACATCTATCCCCCGGAGAACAGCTCCCTTGCGGCCGAGATCGGCCGCACCGGCCTTCGTCTGTCCGAGCATCCGCCGGGCCACACCCCCCAGGCCCGCCACTTCGCGCAACGCAACCGGCTTGTCGCCGGCCTTGCCGATGCCGTCCTGGTCGTCGAGGCGCGGGCACAGTCAGGCAGCCTCATCACCGCCAGCATCGCGCTCGACCTCGGGAAAGAGGTGCTCGCCGTCCCGGCGAGCCCGCTCGACCCGAGATCCGAGGGGTGCAACCGGCTCATCCGCGACGGCGCGACCCTGGTGCGCCATGCCGGCGACGTCCTCGAGGTCCTGGGCAGCACCAGGCTGCCGCCGCGGGTTCCGCGACCAGATGCGCCCGAGGCGGCCGGCGAACACCGGTCGATGCCCCCGGGCGCCGCGGCCCAGGGGTCCGGAGGCCAGGAAGGGACGCCCGGCACGCAGAAACCTGACCTTGCGGCACGGCTTCTGTCGCTTCTCGGCGCGGGCGGCGCGGATCTCGACCAGCTTTCGCGCGATGCCGGCCGACCGATGGCCGAGGTCGCGGCGACCGTCTCGCGGCTCGAAATCGAGGGCCGCGTGCGGCGCGACGCGGGCGGGCGTCTCATCCGCCTCGACTAGCGGCCCCGGGCGGGGGCCCGGGACCGCCGCGGCCGATCGGACGGCGCACGGGCCTGCCCCTTGACCTCTTGCCGCCGGGTGCCGACCTAGGGAGGACGCCGAGGCGCCGGCCCCACGACGGGCGTTGACAAGCACCCCGCCGTCCGACCAAGTTCCGGCGCCGACCCGCGTTGAACCCGAAAGGAAACCGCCTCATGCCCGTCGTAGTCGTCGAGTCCCCGGCGAAGGCAAAAACGATCAACAAGTATCTCGGCCCCGATTACACGGTGCTGGCGTCCTACGGTCACGTGCGCGATCTGCCGCCGAAAGACGGATCCGTCGACCCCGAGCACGACTTCGAGATGAAATGGGAGGTCCTGGCGGATTCGCGCCGGCATCTGAAGGCCATTGCGGATGCGGTGAAGGCGGACCCCGAGCTCATCCTCGCAACCGACCCCGACCGAGAGGGCGAAGCCATCTCGTGGCACTTGCACGAGGCGTTGAAGCGCCGGAAGGCCATTCGCAAGGACACGAAGGTCAGCCGCATCGTCTTCAACGCCATTACCAAGTCGGCCGTGACCGGCGCGATGGAGGCCCCGCGCGACGTCGACATGAAGCTTGTCGACGCCTACCTCGCCCGTCGCGCGCTCGATTATCTCGTCGGCTTCAAGCTGTCGCCCGTCCTCTGGCGAAAGCTGCCGGGCGCACGTTCGGCCGGGCGCGTGCAGTCGGTCGCGCTTCGACTGATCGTCGAGCGCGAAATGGATATCGAGGCTTTCCGGGCGCGCGAATACTGGACCGTCAAGGCCGTCCTCCAGAGCCCGCGCGGCGTCGATTTCGAGGCGCGCCTTGTCACCCTGGGCGGCAAGCGGCTTGGGAAGTACGACCTCGAGAACGAGACCGCGGCCGAGCTTGCGGTGCAGGCGGTCAACTCGCGGCCGCTGTCGGTGCGCGAGGTCGAGGCGCGCCCCGCCACCCGCAACCCCTCGCCGCCCTTCATGACGTCCACCCTTCAGCAGGAGGCAAGCCGCAAGTTCGGCTTCGGCGCGCGTCAGACGATGAACGCGGCCCAGCGCCTCTATGAAGCGGGCTACATTACCTACATGCGCACCGACGGCATCGACATGGCGCCCGAAGCGGTGCGCGCCGCCCGCGCCGAGATCGAACGCCGCTTCGGCGCCGACTACGTGCCGCCCAAGCCACGGATCTACAAGAACAAGGCGAAGAACGCGCAGGAAGCGCACGAGTGCATCCGCCCGACCGACATGGGGCTTGAACCGGGCCGGCTTCCGGTGTCGGACCCCGATCAGAAGCGCCTTTACGAACTGATCTGGAAACGGACGCTGGCCAGCCAGATGGCCAGCGCGCGGATCGAGCGCACCACCGCGGAAATCGCAAGCGATGACGGTCAGGTCGGCCTTCGCGCCACCGGTCAGGTGATGCTGTTCGACGGCTTCCTGAAGGTCTACGAGGAAGGCCGCGACGAGCCCGCCGAGGACGAGGACGGCGGCCGGCTGCCGCTGCTTTCGCCGGGAGAGGCGCTTGGCACCCGGAAGGTCACGCCCGAGCAGCACTTCACGCAGCCGCCGCCACGCTATACCGAAGCGACGCTGGTCAAGCGCATGGAGGAACTCGGGATCGGCAGGCCCTCGACCTACGCCTCGATCGTCTCGACGATCCAGGACCGCGGCTATGTGCGAAAGGAAAAGGGGCGGCTTCTGCCCGAGGACAAGGGCCGGCTGGTGACCGCATTCCTGGTCACCTATTTCCGCCGCTATGTCGAATACGACTTCACCGCAGACCTCGAGGAGCAGCTCGACGACATCGCCGCCGGCAAATACGACTGGAAGGAAGTCCTGTCCCGCTTCTGGCGCGATTTCTCGCATGCGCTCGAAGAAACCCAGCATCTGCGCATCTCGGAAGTGCTCGAGAAGATCGACGAGGTGCTGGCGCCGCACCTCTACCCGCCGCGGCCCGACGGATCCGACCCGCGGCTGTGCCCGCATTGCGGCAAGGGCCGGCTGAGCCTTCGCACCTCGCGCGCCGGCGGGGCGTTCATCGGCTGCTCGAACTACCCCGAATGCCGGTATACGCGGCCCCTCTCGGCCCCGTCGGCCGAGGAGGAGGAAGGCGGCATCGGCCCCGAGGGAATCCTCCTTGGCCACGACCCCGAGACGGGACTGCCCGTCACACTTCGCACCGGCCGCTTTGGCCCCTATGTCCAGCTGGGCGAGCCGACCGAGGAGGCCCCGAAGCCGAAACGCGCGTCCTTGCCGAAAGGGCTTGCCCCCGAGGCCGTGGACCTCAAGAAGGCGCTCGAACTTCTGTCGCTGCCGCGGGTCATCGGTCCGCACCCGGAGGATGGCGAACCGGTCGAGGCCGGGATCGGGCGCTATGGCCCCTATGTGCGCCACGGCCGCACCTATGCAAACCTTGACGACGTCGACGAGGTCTTCACGGTCGGCATGAACCGCGCCGTCGAACTTCTGGCCCAGAAGAAGGCCGGCGGGCGTGGCCGCGCCCAGCGCAAGGTCCTGGCCGAACTGGGGGCCCATCCCGACGACGGGGCGCCGGTCGAAGTGCTCGAGGGGCGTTACGGGCCGTATGTGAAGTGGGGCAAGGTGAACGCCACCATCCCCGCCGACCGCAAGCCCGAAACGATAACCCTTGACGAGGCGGTCGCGCTTCTGGCCGAGAAGGCGGCCAAGGGAAAGCGCGGCGGCCGCCGGCGCAAGACGGCCTGAGGCCTCCGCCGGATCGAAGGAGGGGCAAGCATGCCAGAGAAGCGACCCGAGGTCCTCGACTTCCTGCTGACGCGCAGATCACGCCCGGCAAAGACCCTTGCGGCGCCCGTGCCGTCGGACGACGAGCTGCGAACGCTTCTGCGCGCCGCCGGACGCGTGCCCGACCACGGGAAACTCGGGCCCTGGCGCTTCATCGTCCTGAAGCGCGGGGCCCTTCAGCGGCTTGCGTCGGCCGTGGTAGAGCGCGGCAAGGCGCTGGGCATCGCGCCCGAGGCCATCGAGAAGATGCGCCGCCAGTTCGCCGACTCGGATCTGGCCGTCGCCGTGATCGCCAGCCCGAAGCCTTCAGAGAAGGTCCCCGAGATCGAGCAGATCCTGTCGGCCGGTGCCGCCGCCCTTTCGCTTCTGAACGCAGGCCTCGCGGCCGGCTGGGGCGCCAACTGGCTTACGGGCTGGGCCGCGCATGACCGCGCCTTCGTCGAGGCCGAGCTGGGCCTCGAACCGCAGGAATTCGTCGCCGGCTTCATTCACATCGGCACCGAAACCGTGGTGCCTCCCGAAAGGCCGCGCCCCGATGTCGAGGCGCTGACGCGCTGGGTCGAGGAATGATCGCCATCTTCAGGGCGCTTGCGCTGACGCTTGGCCAGCTTGGCGACCGGCGCTTTGCCATGGTGATCCTGAAGGGCCTCGCGATCGCCGTGGCGCTCCTTGCCGGTGCGACATGGCTGGTCGGCGCGCTTGCCGGCTGGCTCATCCCGGGCACTGTCACGCTTCCCTTCGTCGGACAGGTGACATTCCTCGACGAAGTCGGCTCGGGACTGGCCGTCGCCTCGATGCTCGTCCTTTCGATGGTCTTGATGGTGCCGGTCGCCTCGGTGTTCACCGGGCTCTTTCTTGACGAGGTGGCCCAGGCGGTCGAGGCGCGGCACTATCCCGACAGCCTTCCGGCCCGCCGCCAGCCCATCGCCGAAGCCCTTCGCGACACGTTCGCCTATCTTGGCGTCCTTCTTCTGGCGAACCTCGTGGCGTTGATCGTCTACGTTCTTCTGGCGCCTCTGGCGCCGATCGTCTTCTGGGCCGTGAACGGGCTTCTTCTGGGCCGCGAATACGGCCAGCTTGTCGCCCTTCGCCATCTTGACGAGGCCGAGGCGCGCGCGTTCCGAAGGCGCAACCTGCCCTGGCTATGGCTGGCCGGCACGCTTGTGGCCGTGCCGCTGACGGTGCCCGTGCTGAACCTGGTCGTGCCGGTCCTGGCGGCGGCCCTGTTCACGCATCTCTTCCACCTCTCGAATGCGCGGCGCAAGGCCTATTCGGGCGGGTTGTAGTGGCCCCAGAAGTCGATGTCCTCGATCCCGATGACGCCCGAGATGATGATGGCCGCGACAACGCCCCAGACGACCGTGGTCCAGACGGTGACCCAAAGAAGGCGCTTCTTCAGGTTGAAATCGGCCGGGGCGGATGCGGGCGTGCCGGGCACGATCTCTCCGGCGTCGCCCTGGGTGTGATGACCCACCTGCAACGAGATGAAGAGCGCAAGAAACCATATCACCGAATACAGGACGAGACCGCCGGTAAGGCTCATCGGGCTTCCTCCAGTTCGATCAATGTGCCGTTGAAGTCCTTCGGATGAAGGAACAACACCGGGTTGCCATGGGCGCCGATCTTCGGCTTCCCGTCGCCAAGGATTCGCGCCCCGGCCGCAACCAGATGATCCCGCGCCGCGGCGATATCGTCCACCTCGAAGCAGATGTGGTGGATCCCGCCGGCCGGATTGCGCTCGAGGAAGCCGGCGATGGGGCTGTTCTCGCCCAGGGGATGGAGAAGCTCGATCTTCGTGTTCGGAAGTTCGATGAAGATCACGGTCACGCCGTGGTCGGGCTCGTCCTGTGGCGCGCCGACCTTGGCGCCAAGGGTGTCGCGATACTGCCGCGCCGCCGCCTCGAGGTCGGGCACCGCAATGGCAACGTGGTTGAGACGTCCGATCATGGTTCCTCCGGTCTGCCGCTCGCCGCCATATGCGCCGCGATGGGGCGCGGATGCAAGCCGACGGCCCCCGTTAGCGTGATGTTAACGCATAAGGCCGCCAAATGGCGAAAAGGGGATGTCATGCCAATGGGGAAACTTGCCTTTGCCGGGTCGGATCCCGGACTGCCGCCGCCCGCTGTGCCGACGCTTCTTCTGGTCGAGGACAGCGTCTATGCCGCCGACGCCATTCGTCTTGCGTGCCGCCACGTCGGGCTTCGCCTTCGCCGTGCGGCTTCGCTGGCCGAGGCGCGCCGGCATCTCGGGCTCTACCGTCCGCATGCGGTCATGATCGACGTCGGCCTTCCCGACGGCTCGGGGGCCGAGCTTGTCGCCGCCCTTGCCGCGGCCCCGGAACGGCCCCGCCTGGTCATCGCGACAAGTGCCGAAAGCGCGGCGCGCGCCGTCGCCGAAGCGGCGGGGGCGGATCTCTTCCTCGAAAAGCCGGTCTCGGGAATCCGCCCGTTTCAGCGGATCGCCGAGGCCATCGGCTCGCCCGGCCGCCCCGCGTCCGAAAACGGCTCGGTCACGCCGGACGCCGTCGCGCTCCATCAGGACCTTGCGCGGCTTGACGTCCTTATCGGGAACGGTCCGGCCTCGGCCGCCTACGCCGCCCAGTTCGCCGAAGCCGTGGCGCGCGCCGCCCGCGACGGGGCCCTCGCGGCATGCGCCGCGCGTGTCAGGCGCGCCCTTGCCCGCCCCGGTCAGGACATCAGGGCCGAGATGGCGGCCCTGCGCGGCCTGGTCCGTGCCCGCCTTGCGGCGACGCCCGCCATCTGACGCGACGGCGCCCGCAGATCGCCAGACGCCTGACGGCGGCTAGAGGACGATTCCGGGGTCGCCGCCCATGTCGAGGCGCGGGAAGATCCGTCCCTCGAGCGTCGCGCGGTCGATGCCGAAAAGGCCGCGCATCGTCCACGCGGCATAGGCCCTGACATCGGCCGTCGGCAACAGATCGCGCCCCTCGTAAAGCTGGTTGTCGGCAAGCCCCGGCCAGTCGCCATGAACCCGCCCGCCGCGCAGCGCACCCCCGGCCACGACCATGGCACCGCCGGTGCCGTGGTCCGTGCCCTTCGTGCCGTTTTCGCG
>RFGD01000195.1 GCA_003696705.1 Alphaproteobacteria bacterium
CGGCTCGAGGCGTCGAAGTCCTTCACGAAGGAGATCTGCGCCGCCGCCGGGGTGCCGACGGCCCGGCACGCGCATTTCACGGACGCCGAGGCGGCGCGCGCCCATGTGCGCGCGGTGGGCGCGCCCATCGTCGTGAAGGCCGACGGACTGGCCGCCGGCAAGGGCGTGACCGTAGCCATGGACGAGGCGACGGCGCTTGCCTCCATCGACGACATGTTCGGCGGGGCCTATGGCGAGGCCGGCGCCGAGGTCGTCATCGAAGAGTTCATGGAGGGCGAAGAAGCCTCGTTCTTCGTCCTGTCGGACGGCACGAACATCCTGCCGATCGGCACGGCGCAGGACCACAAGCGCGTCGGCGAAGGCGACACCGGCCCGAATACCGGCGGCATGGGCGCCTATTCCCCGGCGCCCGTCATGACGCCGGAAGTGACCGAATGCGCGCTCGAGACGATCGTGCGCCCCACGATCGCCGAAATGGCGCGCCGCGGCACGCCATACAGGGGGGTTCTCTATGCCGGGCTGATGATCCGGGACGGGATGCCGCGCCTTGTCGAATACAACGTGCGCTTCGGCGACCCCGAAGCGCAGGTCCTGATGATGCGGCTGGGGGCGCAGGCCCTCGACCTCATGCTTGCCTGCGCCGAAGGCCGGCTTGACGCGGCGCGCGTCAACTGGGCCGACGATCACGCGATGACCGTCGTGATGGCGGCGCGGGGGTATCCGGGCGACTACGTCAAGGGCTCGGTCATCCGGGGCCTGGACAGCCTTCCCGAGGATACGAACCACATGGTCTTTCACGCCGGCACGGCCGAACGCGACGGACAGATCGTCGCCGCCGGGGGGCGTGTCCTGAACGTCACGGCGCGGGGCCAGACCCTGGCCGAGGCCCGCGACCGCGCCTATGCCATGGTGGAACGGATCGACTGGCCGGAAGGGTTCTGGCGGCGCGACATCGGCTGGCGCGTGCTGGGAAGACCGGCGGCCACGTAAAGCGCGCGCGAGGCGCCGGGTCGCGGGGCTCCGGTCCGACCGGGGGGGCCGGCGCCGGCCCGCCCGACACCCGGCCGCCCGCCGTCCTCTACCGTGCCTCGCGACAGGCCATCACGGCGGCCAGCCGGCCCGGCGCGTTCGGGCCCGCATCCACAAGGACAATCCCGGCCGAGGTCCCGGCCCCCTCTCCGCCAGCGGGGCGCAGCCGGGCGACAAGGATCCGCCGCCAGCCAGGATCGAGCAGCACCATTTCGGGGCCGGTCCCGCAGTCCCGGACGCCGCCCGAGATGTCCCGATCGCCGATCCGGTGATTGGTTACGCCGTCGATCGCGGCAATCTCGTGAAGACGGCCGCCCGCAAGACGGACGACGCGCAACCGACGCAGAAGATGCGGGCGATCGACATAGGCGATCTCGACGCGGCCGTCGCCGTCGAGATCGGCCGCCCCGACCGGTGCCAGCCAGCGGTGCGGCCGTCCGATGAACGGCGTGCGCGCGACAAGGCCGCCGGCGTCATAGACGGCCAGAGAGGCACCCAGCGAAAGGTCCGTCTCGACCACGATGACCTCGGCGGCACCGTCACCGTCGACATCGGCAAGACGCGGCGCGGTATCCTCGAACACGCGTGACGTCGGCAAGCGCACCAGAAGGCGCCGTCCGTCGGCCGTCCGAAGCCGCAGGGCCCCCCATTCGATGTCGTCGCCCAGGATGGCGTGGTCATAGCGGGTGGTCGGGTCGCCAAACCCGGCCGCGACGATGGCGACATCGTCATCCCCGCCGGCGCCGGCCGGCGTGGCCAGCGGCATGAGCGCCACAAGAAGCCAGGCCGCGATGCGCGCGCCCCGCCCTGCGGCGGCGCGCCCTTCGGACCGGTCCCGGCCCCGCGGCACGGCTCAGATCTGCTTTTCGGGCATGTAGACGACAAGCCCGTCCAGATCTTCGGTCACCTTGATCTGGCAGGTCAGGCGCGAGCGCGCCGGATCGGGCTCGTAGGCGAAATCGAGCATGTCCTCTTCCATGCCTTCCTTCGCCGGCAGCCTGTCGACCCATTCGGGATCCACATAGACATGGCAGGTCGAGCAGGCGCAGGCGCCGCCGCAGTCGGCCTCGATCCCGGGAATGTTGTTGTCCCGGGCTCCTTCCATGACCGTCAGCCCGACGGGCACCTCGACCTCGTGACGGGTGCCGTTCCACTCGACATAGGTGATCTTGGGCATCTTTCTCCTCTCGGCGTTCGGCCGCTTCCGTTGCGCACTTAATGGCTTTGCGCGGAAATTGCCAGTCCGACCCGACCGCTTGCCATCGGCGGCGCATGTTCTATGATTGTTCTCATGTCGCTTCCTGCTCGATCGCCGCGCGGACTGTTCGATGTGCCGCCACCGCCGGGGCGCTGGCCCCGGCCGCCGGCGGCGCTTCCCCATGCCCGTCTGGACGAGCCGCCGGAAGGCGCCCGCGTCACCGTGGCCGGGCTTGTGATCTGTCGTCAGCGCCCCGGCACGGCAAAGGGCGTCGTGTTCATGACGCTGGAGGACGAGACGGGGGTCGCCAATGTCGTCGTCTGGGCCAAGGTCTTCGCGCGGTTCCGCCGCGCCGTCATCGCCGGGCGGCTCGTGCGGGTGACGGGACGGGTGCAGCGCGCCGCTGGCGTCACCCATGTGGTGGCCGAACGGGTCGAGGATATCTCGGACATGCTCGACCGGCTTGTGGAAACGGCCCCCGACCCGACGGCCGGGGCCTAGGCCCCGGCACGAGCCCGGCAGGGGCGAGCGCAAAGGGGCGCCGGCAAACCGGCGCCCCCGCATGGCAAATGCGGCGTGCGGCCCCGCCCCGGGGACGGGCCGCCCGCCTTCTCGGATCACTCGACCGGAAGCGCGACGAAACGCGGCTCGCCCTGACGACGGATGAGAAGCAGGATCGACTTCCGGCCACCGTCGCGCGCCTCCTTGACGCGGGCACGCAATTCGGCCGGGGTCGTCACCTTCTCTTGCCCGGCCTCGACGATGACGTCACCGGCGCGGATGCCCTTCTCGTAGGCCGTGCTGGCTTCGTCGACATCGACCACGACCAGGCCCTCGGCCGTCGGCGGCAGGCCAAGTTCGCTGCGGAGTTCATCCGTGAGCGTCATCACCGTCAGCCCGAGCACCTCGGCCTCGGCGGGCTTGGCACCCGGCTCGGGCATCGCGGCCTCGGCCTCTTCGCGGCGGCCAAGGGTCACGTCAAGCTCGACCTCCTTGCCCTTGCGGAAGACCTTGACCTTGACCGTCTTGCCCGGCTCGGTGTCCCCGACGATCCGCACGAGCGTGCGGGAATCGTCGACCTTCCGGCCCGCGAATTCGACGATGACATCGCCCGGTTCCATCCCGGCCTCGGCCGCCGGTCCGGGCGGCACGTCGGTCACTAGCGCGCCCTGCGGGGCATCAAGCCCCATCGCCTCGGCCACGTCGGGCGTGACATCCTGAATGCGCACGCCCAGCCAGCCGCGCCGTGTCTCGCCGTATTTCATGAGCTGCTCGACCACCGGCCGGACGACGTTCGAGGCCATCGAGAAGCCGATGCCGATCGAGCCGCCGTCGGGCGACAGGATGGCCGTGTTCACGCCGATCACCTCGCCGTCCATGTTGAACAGAGGCCCGCCCGAGTTCCCGCGGTTGATGGCCGCGTCGGTCTGGATGAAGTCGTCATAGGCACCGCTGAGCGCCCGGTTGCGGGCCGAGACGATCCCGGCGGAAGCCGAAAAGCCCTGCCCCAGCGGGTTGCCCATGGCCAGAACCCAGTCGCCGACCCGTGCCTTGTCGCTGTCGCCGAAGGTGACGAAGACAAGGGGCTTGTCGCTCTCGACCTTCAGAAGGGCGATGTCGGTCTTGGGGTCGGTGCCGACAACCTTGGCGTCAAGGACGTCGCCCGAGAAGAACTCGACCTGGATCTCGTCGGCCTTGTCGATCACGTGGTTGTTGGTGACGATGTAGCCGTCGGCCGAGATCACGAAGCCCGAGCCCAGGGCCTGCGCCCGGCGCTTGCGTTCGCGCTTCTGACGGTCGAGGAAATCCTTGAAGAACTCCTCGAGCGGCGAGCCTTCGGGCACGATCGGCGCCGGTATCGCGGGCTCGGCGACGACGGTCGTCGTGGTGATGTTCACGACCGCACCCGAGACGCGCTCGACGACGTCGGCAAAACCCTCGGGCGCCGCGCGGGCCACCGACCCGAGCGATTGCGCCACCATCACGACCATGCCGGCCACCAGCCACAGCGCACGGCGCGGCCGCGCCGCCGTCGGTCGGGATGCCGCGCGTTCCCTTGCAAGGATCATGGATCTGTTACCTCCTCTGCTCGCTTCGTCCGGCCCGGGCATCTGCCCGGGCTCCTCGGGTCTACTTAGGTGGCCGGTGCCGCATCCGGCAACGGATCGGCGGAATTTCGCCGATGCCACGCCCCCGCCCCGCGGCCTCAGCCCAGAAGGCCGGCGAGGAGCACAAGGACAAGGCCAAGCGTGATGGCCAGAAGCCCAAGCGCCCGCCGGGCCTCGACGGGCA
>RFGD01000025.1 GCA_003696705.1 Alphaproteobacteria bacterium
GGCCGTGCCCCCGGCCGGCGGTCCTTCAGGACAAGCGGGATGCCGGCCATGACGGCGACGACAAGGTCCGCCCTTTCCGCCAGGCGCCGGTTCAGCGCGCCCTGCAGGTTGCGAAACCTCCTTGCCAGCGCATTCTCGGGCACGATGCCCCAGCCCGTCTCGTTCGAGACGATGACGACCGTCGCCGCCGTCTTGCCGAGCGCGGCTTCGAGCTCGGCGGTCGCCCGGTCGGGGTCGCGGTCGGCAAGGACGACCGCAGTCAGCCAGAGCGTCGCGCAATCGATCAGGACCACGTCGCCCCCGCCGAGGCCCGCGAGGACCGCCGGAACCTCGGCGCCCGCCTCGATCGTGTGCCAGCTTTCGTCCCGTCTCGCCTTGTGGCGCCGGATCTTGTCGCGCATTTCCTCGTCGAAGGCCGTGGCGGTCGCGACATAGACCTTGCGGCCGCCCTCGGCGGCAACGAGGGCTTCGGCCAGCGCCGATTTCCCGGACGCGGCGCCGCCCAGGACAAGCGTCAGATCCGGCAGGGGTCCGGCAATGGGTGTCACGGTGTCCTTGTCCTTGCCGTCATGTGCTGCGGCATGGCTAGCAGCCGGCCGCCGACTTGAAAACCCCGCGCCGATGCGCCCATCTGCCGGTTGATCTTTTGGCGGCGGGCTGCGCGATATGGGGGCCTCGACAATGGAGGGAATGACGTTGCAGCCGGAAGAACCGAGAGCTGTTCGGCCAGGGCGCGCGCGCCGGGGGCTTCGGGCAATCCTCCTTGGCTGGCTGTGCGCCCTCGTCGCGGGGGGCGTGGCGGCCGAGCCGATCGGTCCCGAGGGGCTCGACCGGTTGCCGGCCTCAGACGCCGTTTTCCTTGGCGAGGTGCATGACAATCCCGATCACCATCGGAACCAGGCACGCGCCGTCCGCGCCATCCTTCCGACGGCGATCGTGTTCGAGATGGTGACCGAGGCGGCGGCCGCCCGCGCCGAGACGCTGCCGCGGTCGGATGCGGCGGCGCTGTCGCGGGCGCTGGGCTGGAAGGGGGGCGGCTGGCCGGATTTCGAGCTGTATCACCCGATTTTCCTGGCCGCCCCGGATGCGCATATCGTCGGCGCCGCGGCGCCGCATGCCCTTGTCAGAGAGGCCATCCGAAAGGGGGCGGCCGCCGTCTTCGGACCCGATGCCGGGCGCTTCGGCCTTGACGTGGCGCTGCCGGAAGACGTGCTTGCCGCGCGGATCAAGGGCCAGCGCGAGGCCCATTGCGACGCGCTGCCCGAGGCGCTCTTGCCCGGAATGGTCGAGGCACAGCGCCTGCGCGACGCCTATCTTGCGCGGGCAGCGCTCGGGGCGCTCGACCGCTACGGCCCGCCGGTCGCGATAATCACCGGCAACGGTCACGCGCGCCGGGACTGGGGCGCGCCGGCGCTTCTTCGTGTCGCCGCGCCGTCGGTGCGCGTGATTTCGGTCGGCCAGTTCGAGGAAGAGGCTCCCGCGGCGCCGGCCTTCGATTTCTGGCTGGTGACGCCGGCGGCCGATCGCGAGGACCCCTGCGCCCGGCTGCGCGGCGGTGTTGTCTCGGGGGCTGGGGGCGACTAGAACTTGTCCGACCAGGGGGGAACGATGCTGGACGGAAAGCGCATTCTTCTGATCATCGGCGGCGGCATTGCGGCCTACAAGTGCCTGCATCTCCTCCGCCTTCTTCGCGCAGCCGGGGCAAGCGTGAAGCCCGTCATGACCCGCGCCGCCGAGGAGTTCGTGACCCCCCTGTCCGTCGCCGCGCTGGCGGGCGCGCCGGTCAAGACGGCATTGTTCGACCTCGAGGATGAGGCCGAGATGGGGCATATCGAACTGTCCCGGGCGGCCGATCTTCTGGTCGTCGCGCCGGCGACGGCCGACCTCATGGCGCGGATGGCCGGCGGCATCGCCGACGATCTGGCGTCGACGCTGCTGCTTGCCACCGACAAGCCCGTCCTCATGGCACCGGCGATGAACGTGCGGATGTGGCAGCACCCTGCCACCCGGCGCAACCTGTCGACGCTTCGGTCCGACGGCGTCCACGTCGTGGGTCCCAACGAAGGCGACATGGCCTGCGGCGAATACGGTCCGGGCCGCATGGCCGAACCCGAGGAGATCCTTGCCGCCATCACCGCGCTTCTGGCCGAGGGGCCGCTGCGCGGGCGCCATGTCATCGTCACCTCGGGGCCGACGCACGAGCCCATCGATCCTGTGCGCTACATCGCCAACCGCTCGTCCGGCGCGCAGGGCGCGGCCATCGCCGCGGCGCTCCATGCGCTTGGCGCGCGCGTGACCTTCGTGACCGGCCCTGCCACCGTGCCGCCCCCGCCGGGGGTCGAGGTCGTCAGGGTCGAGACCGCGCAGGAGATGCGCGACGCGGTCATGGCCGCGCTGCCCGCGGATGTCATGGTGGCGGCGGCGGCGGTTGCAGACTGGCGCGTCGCGTCTGTTTCGCGATCGAAGGTCAAGAAGGACGAGAAGGGTCCGCCGCGGCTCGAACTGGCCGAGAACCCGGACATCCTGGCCGACGTCGCCGGGCTTTCCGAAGGGCGCCCGCGCCTTGTCATCGGCTTTGCGGCCGAGACAGAGAACGTGGTCGAGAACGCGCGGGCCAAGCTGGCGCGAAAGGGCTGCGACTGGATCATTGCAAACGACGTCTCTCCGGGCACGGGCATCATGGGGGGCGCCGAGAATGCCGTCGTTCTCGTCACGCCCGAAGGGGTCGAGGAGTGGCCGCGGCTGCCGAAAGCCGAGGTTGCCCGTCGCCTTGCCGCCCGCATTGCCGAGGAGTTTGCCGAATGACCCCCGTGATCGGCGTGCAGCGGACCGAGGAGGCAGACCCCGGGGTGCCCTTGCCGGCCTATGCGACGGCGGGCGCGGCCGGGGCGGACGTGCGCGCCAACCTGCCACCGGCCGAGCGCGCGTCGGGGCTCGTCGTGCCGCCGGGGGCGGTGCGTCTGGTGCCGACGGGGCTGCGCTTCGAGATCCCCGAGGGCTACGAGGTGCAGATGCGGCCGCGTTCGGGCCTGGCGCTGCGCCATGGCGTGACGCTGGCCAATGCGCCGGGGACCATCGATGCCGACTATCGCGGTCCCGTCGGGGTCATTCTGCTGAATGGCGGATCCGCCCCCTTCACGGTGCGACACGGTGACCGGATTGCCCAGCTTGTCGTGGCTCCGGTCGTGAAGGCAGAGTTCGTCGTGACGGCCGAGCTTGGCGCGACCCCGCGGGGGACGGGCGGCTTCGGCTCGACGGGAACCGACTGAGCGGAGGCGACGGCACGATGACCGAGGCAATGCAGCCCTTCACCGAGGAAGAGCTCGAACGCTACGCGCGCCACATCGTCCTGCGCGAGATTGGCGGCACGGGACAGCAGCGCCTCAAGGCCGCGCGTGTGCTGGTCGTCGGCGCGGGGGGGCTCGGCTCGCCGGCGCTTCTCTATCTCGGCGCGGCCGGAGTCGGCCATCTTACCGTGGTCGACGACGATGTCGTGTCGGTGTCGAACCTTCAGCGCCAGGTGATCCACACGACGGGCCGCGTCGGAATGCCCAAGGTGCAGTCCGCCGCGCAGACGCTTGCCGAGATCAACCCGCATGTGAAGGTCGAGCCGATCGAGGCGCGGCTCGATGACGGCCTTGCCGCCGACCTCTTCGCGCGCCATGACCTGGTGCTTGACGGGACCGACAACTTCGCGACGCGCTATCTGGTCAATCGGGCCGCCGTGGCCGCCGCGCGGCCGCTCATCTCGGCCGCGATCACGCAGTGGGAAGGCCAGATCGGCCTCTATCATCCCGCGTCGGGGGCACCGTGCTATCAATGCGTCTTCCCGGCCGAGCCTGCGCCGGGGCTTGCCCCAAGCTGTGCCGCGGCGGGGGTCATGGGGGCGCTGCCGGGCGTCGTCGGGTCGATGATGGCGCTCGAGGCGATCAAGGAGATTACCGGCGCCGGGCCAGGTCTTCGGGGCCGGCTTCTGATCTACGACGCCCTTTATGGCGAGACGCGGACCATCGCGGTCGCGCGGCGGGATGACTGCCCCGTCTGCGGCGGCGGCGCGGTCTGAGGACGGGCGCCGGTCGCCCGGGAACGGAGCAGCACATGGACAATCCCCTTCTGGCCGAGTGGGAGACCCCCTTCGGCCTTCCCCCCTACGAACGCATCCGCGACGAGGACTTTCCCCCCGCCCTCGAGGCCGCGCTTCGCGAGGCGTCAGCCGAAATCGAGGCGATCGCGAGCAATCCCGCGCCGCCCGATTTCGCCAACACGATCGAGGCGCTGGAACTGGCCGGCGCGACGCTCGATCATGTCGCGGCGGTCTTTCACGGCCTTGCCAGCGCCGATTCGAACCCGGCGAAAGAGGCCATCCAGCGCGACTTCGCCCCGCGTCTGGCCGCCCACGCCGCCGCCGTCTCGACCGATCCGCGGCTTCATGCCCGCGTCGAGGCGCTTTGGGACCGGCGCGAGGCGCTGGGCCTCGACGAGGAGGCCGAGCGCGTCCTCTTCCTTTGGCGACGAATGTTCCGCCGCTCGGGCGCGGGACTTGGGGCGGCAGCGCGAAAGCGCCTTGCCGAGATTGCAAGCGCATTGGCCGCGCTGCAGACGCGGTTCGCCCAGAATGTCCTGGCCGACGAGCGGGACGGTCTTCTCGAGCTTTCCGCCGAAGACGTGGCGTCCCTGCCCGAGGCCCTGCGTCCAAGCCTCGCGGCGGTGGCGACGGCCGCAGGGCGCGCGGGGCACGCCGTCACGCGCAGCCGTGCCGTGGTCATCCCGATCCTCGAGCTTTGCCCGGACCGGGGACTTCGCGAACGGGTCTGGCGGTTCTGGATGGAACGGGGCCTGGCGAGCGGCGACAACCGGGCGATCGCGGCCGAGATCCTGAAACTCCGCGAGGAGCGGGCCGGCATTCTCGGCTATCCGGACCACGCCACCTACAGGACAGAACCCGAGATGGCCGGCACACCGGCGGCCGTCGGCGCCCTTCTCGACGCCGTCTGGGCGCCCGCCGTCGACCGGTGCGCGCGCGACGCCGA
>RFGD01000196.1 GCA_003696705.1 Alphaproteobacteria bacterium
CGTTTACGGGCGCGTTCACCCGCGGGCCGTCTCGACCAGCCATCTGAACGCGGCATCGGCTGCCTCGGACCGCTTTGCCCCGCGGCGCGCGAGAAGGAAGAAATCGCCCTGCCCGTTCAGGGTCTGCGGAACGGCCTGCACCAGCCGCCCGGCTTCAAGGTCCGCCGCGACCAGAAACCGGCTCGCCAGCGCGACGCCTTGTCCCGCAAGCGCCGCATCGATCGCCAGGGCCGTCTGGCTGAGCCGGATGTCGCGGCTGCGGCTATGCGCAACGCCGCACAGTTTCAGGAAGGCAGGCCAGAGATCGTGCGAATCGTGCAGCTTGGGCAGCGAAGCCAGCGCCGCCCGATCGACCGTCCCCCTACCCCCCGGCACCAGCGCGGGGGCCGCCACCGCAATGATTTCCTGACGGAAGAGGAGATGCGCCTCGAGCGCCGCACCGAACGGCGGATTGCCGAGACGCACGGCAAGGTCGATCCCGTCGGCTTGGAAGCTTGAAATCCTTTCCGTCGCCAGGATCCTCAGGTCGATTTCCGGGTGCCGTTCGGTGAAGCCGGGCAGCTGCGGAATGAGCCACTTCGCCGCGAAGGTCGGCGTGACGCTGATGAGCACCTGCGCGGCCTCGGGACGCAGCGCCGCCGAGGCCTCGCGCAGCGTCGCGAAGGCCTCGACGATCCGGCCGTGATAGCCGCGGCCTGCCGCGGTGAAGGCAAGCCCCTTCGGCAGGCGCTCGAACAATCGCAGGCCGAGATGCGCTTCGAGCCCGCGCACCTGCTGGGCAACGGCGCCCTGTGTCACACCGAGTTCGTCCGCGGCCGCGCGGAAATTCAGATGCCGGCCGGCGGCTTCGAATGCGCGAAGGGCGTTCAGCGGGGGAAGATCAGCCATTTGTCAGTAGTATTTCTATCGGCACTTCGCGTCAATTCTCGTTCGCGCAACTGCCGGGCCGCGCCTATTCTTCTGCCAGCGAATTACAGGGGGCCGACATGGCAGTAGAAAAAGTTGCACTGATAACCGCTGGCGGCAGCGGCATGGGCGCCGACGCGGCGCGACGCCTTGCTGGGGACGGGTTTCACGTCGGCATCCTGTCCTCCTCGGGCAAGGGCGAGGCCCTGGGGGCAGAGCTTGGCGGATTCGGGGTCACCGGGTCGAACCGCTCGGACGATGCGCTGTCGGCGCTGGTGCGCGGGGCGATGGACCGGTGGGGTCGCATTGACGTGCTGGTCAACTCTGCCGGTCACGGCCCCAAGGGTCCCATCCTCGAGATCTCGGACGACGACTGGCACGAGGGCATGGAGGTCTACCTCATGAATGTCATCCGCCCGACGCGGCTGGTGACGCCGATCATGCAGGCACAGGGCGGCGGGTCGATCATCAACATATCGACCTTCGCCGCCTTCGAACCCGACCCGTTGTTTCCGACCTCGGGCGTCTTCCGGGCCGGGCTGGCGTCCTTCGCCAAGCTCTTTGCGGACAGATACGCCGCGGACAACATCCGCATGAACAATGTCCTGCCCGGCTTCATCGACAGCCTGCCCGAGACCGAAGAGCGCCGGGCGCGCATTCCGATGGGCCGCTATGGCAGGACGGCCGAGGTCTCGTCGCTGATCTCGTGGCTTGCTTCCGACGAGGGCGGCTATGTGACGGGCCAGAACCTGCGCATCGACGGAGGGCTTACCCGCCATGTCTGATGCCGCCCTGGCGCAGCGCGGCCGGCCCCGGGACCGAGCGCGCGCTGCCTTCCTGATCAAGTGGACCGCCTCGGTCATCCAGATCCTGGGGTATACGGCCACGGGGTTCGGCTGGACGCCGTGGAACCTCTATCTGTTCCTTGTCGGGGTTCTGGGGTGGTTTGCCGTCGGCGTGCTGTGGAACGATCGCGCACTCATGCTGATCCATATCGTGGCACTGGGGGCGATGGTCGCCGGAATGACAAGCGCGTGACGCGCCGCGCCTGACGCGTGCGAAGGGGCGTCTCGGTCGCGGGACTTCCCGGACGCTTGTACCCGTTCCCTGACAATCCGCTGGATCAGCCGCGTTCAGCGCGGCGCCAAAAGGCCGTCGCAGGCCGACAACGGTGGCGCTCGACAACTTGTCGGGTGACCGCTGCGGGACAATATCGATTTTTCCGCAACTGGAAAAGCGCGCGTGTCGGGCCCGAGGTCACCGCAGCGTGGGCGCGCATCGGCGAATTGTCATGCCAAGACAATGCTTTGCGGCGAATCTGGCCGGTCAGACGCGGGAATCCGGGCGTCGGGATTTGCGCCGGGGCGCCTGACAAATGTCGATTTTTCAATTGAAATATCGACAAATATCGGTGAACGTGCCCCGAAAGGATCGGAACCGGAGGGCCGAACATGCGCGAGAGCTTCCACGAGGAAGGGCGGTTCTGGGTGAGCCCGTACAATTTCCTGCCCGAGGTGCGCGAGACCCTGGAACTGCCGCCGAAGGTGGA
>RFGD01000026.1 GCA_003696705.1 Alphaproteobacteria bacterium
CCGCCGACAGAACCGGCACCGCGATGCGCCCGCCGTCCTGCGAAGGCGGCCCAAGGCCAACCGCCGTGCGGCCGACGTAGGCCGTGACGCTTCCGTTTTGCCGAAGCGCCGCAAGAAGCTCGGCGCGGCCGGGGCGGTCGAGTCCGTCGGAAATCCAGAGCGTGTCATGGCGTTGACCCTCGAACGCCTTGGCCACGGCCGTGTGTGCCGCCGCATCCGGCACCCAGGGGCGCGGCGACAGGCCGGGCAGGCGCTCGGTCCATTCGCCAGGGGCACGGAACGCGCCATCGGGTGCCGACGGGTCGGTCAGCACCCGCACCGCCACGGTCCGACCGTCGCTTCTGGCCGCGCCCAGCGCGGCCGCCACGCGCCGCATGCGCTCGGACCAGTCGGCGGCGCTGGCCCAGCTTCCGTCAAGAAGCACCAACAACGGCACCCCCGACTTGATCGGTGGCCGGGGGTTGAGAACCGGCCCGGCGAAGCCCACGATCAGCGCGCCGACGGCGGCCACGCGCAGGGCCAGAAGCCAGGGCGGGGTGCGCTCGGCCTCGGCCTCGCGATCCTCGAGCCCGAGGAGAAGGGCGACGCCCGGAAACAGCCTGCGGGCAGGGGCCGGAGGCGTCGCGCGCAGAAGCCACCAAAGGACCGGGAGGGCCGCAAGTCCGGCCAGAAGCCACGGGGTGGAAAATCCTATCGCGCCGATCGACCACACGGGCTAGTGCCCCCCCGAGAGGAACGCGTGAAGCCACAGAAGGCAGGCCGTGGCCGGCTGATCGGTGTGGTGCCGGACGAAGCGCCAGCCGGTCCGCCGGGCGATGGCGGCAAGCCTTGCCTCGCGCGCGGCAAGTCGCTGGCGATAGGCATCGCGCAGGGCCCCGGCTTCCATCGTCTCGTGCCGAACCGAGCGGCCAACGCTCTCGAAGAGCGTGCGTCCGGCCCAGGGAAAGGATTCCTCGACCGGGTCGAGGATCTGGACAAGCGCGCCACGCACGCCACGATCCGCGGCCCGGCCCAGCGCCGCCTCGACCGGCTCGACGGGGCCGAGGAAGTCCGAGAGGAAGACGGCCCGCGCGCCGCGCGGGAAATGCGCCGGAGGCGGCACGCCATAGTCGGGCAAGCCAGGGTCGTCCGCGTCACGCGCCAGACGGTCCCCCAGTTGCCGCGCCATGGTCGCCAGCTGGCTGCGGCCGGCCCTTGCACCGCCCGCGCCGCCAAGAAGACCGACCCGCTCGCCCCCGCGCAGAAGAAGCGATGCAAGCGCAAGACCCAGGACGGCGGCGACCCGCGCCTTTGGCGGTCGAGCCCTGTCCCCCGAAAACCGCATCGCGGCCGAGAGGTCGGGCCAGACGAGGACCGACTGCATGGCCTGCCATTCCTTCTGGCGCACGAAGAGATGCGCATCCGACCGGGCCGAGCGGCGCCAGTCGATGCCCCGCGACGGATCGCCCGGCTCGGCCGTGCGGTACTGCCAGAACTCGTCGCCCATGCCGGGCCGGCGGCGGCCATGTTCGCCCAGCGCCAGGCTCGCGGCCAGATGCTCGGCCTCGGCCAGAAGCGGCGGGAAGGGTGCCGCCAGCGCCTCGGCGCGGCGCCGCAGGGACGTCGGATATGCGCCCGCGCCGCTCACGCCGCCGCAGCCGAGGGCGCCCGCGCCGCGACGACCGCGGCAATCACGTCCTCGAGCCGGTGCCCTTCGGCCCGGGCCGCGAAGCCGAGCGCCATGCGGTGCTCGAGCACCGGGCGCGCCAGCGCCACCACGTCCTCGGCCGAGGGGGCGAGACGGCCGTTCAGCAGTGCCCGCGCACGGGCGGCCAGCATGAAGGCCTGCGCCGCGCGCGGCCCGGGCCCCCAGGCGACCGTCTCCTTGACGATGTCGGGCGCCGTCTCGTCCTCGGGCCGGCTGGCGCGGACGATGTCGAGGATGAGGTCAACCACCTTGTCACCCACCGGAATGCGCCGCACGAGGCGCTGCGCGGCAAGAAGCTCTTCGGCGGTGAAGACAGGCTCGGCCTCGGCCTCGGCGACGCCCGTGGTGGCAAGGATGATCTCGCGCTCGACCTCGCGCGAGGGGTAGCGGACGTCGATCTGAAGGAGGAAGCGGTCCAGCTGTGCCTCGGGCAGCGGATAGGTGCCTTCCTGCTCGATCGGGTTCTGTGTCGCCAGGACGTGGAACGGCTGCGGCAGCGGCCGCGCCTTGCCGGCGACCGACACTTCCCGCTCCTGCATGGCCTGCAGAAGCGCCGACTGGGTGCGCGGGCTGGCCCGGTTGATCTCGTCGGCCATGAGAAGCTGACAGAACACCGGCCCCTCGATGAAGCGAAAGCCCCGAGTGCCGTCCGCCGCCGTCTCGAGCACTTCCGAGCCGAGGATGTCGGCCGGCATGAGATCGGGGGTGAACTGCACGCGGTGGGTGACCAGCCCCATCACGGTGCCAAGCGTGTCGACAAGGCGGGTCTTGCCAAGGCCCGGCAACCCCACAAGAAGCGCGTGCCCTCCCGACAGCAGGGCCGCCAGCGACAGTTCGACAACCTCGTGCTGACCGATCAGCCGGCGGCCGATCATCGCCTGCGCCGCGGCCAGCCTTTCGCCCAGCGCCTCGACATCGCGCGGGAGGTCTTCGGTTTCGGTCATGACATTTCTCCGCTCGGGGCCTATCTGTGTCATTAAACGCGGAACCGGGCGAAGGCACAAATGGCAACTTCCGAAAGCGCCGGGAACGGCGAACAAAAGACCGCGACCGCCGAAGGACTGGCCGCGGCGGCGCGCCGGGCGCGAAAGCGCGGGCCGGCGCCCGTGCACCTTTGGGATCCGCCGTTCTGCGGGGATCTTGACATGCGCATCGCCCGCGACGGGACCTGGTACTATCTGGGCACGCCGATCGGGCGGAAGGAGCTTGTCGAGCTGTTCTCGACCATCATCCGTCGCGACGGGGACGAGTATTTCCTTGTGACGCCGGTCGAGAAGGTGCGGATCCGTGTCGACGACGCGCCCTTTGTCGCCGTGGACTTCGACCTTGCCGGGACGGGCAAGGAGCAGGCCATCGACTTCGTCACGAACGTGGGCGAGCGCGTCCCCGCGGGTCCCGGGCATCCGATACGTGTCCGGCACGACCCCGAAACCGGCGAACCGTCGCCCTATGTCCGCGTGCGCGACAACCTTGACGCGCTGATCGACCGGAAGACCTTCTATCGCCTTGTCGATCTGGGCACCGAGGACATGCACGAAGACCGCAAGTGGTTCGGCGTGTGGTCCCGGGGCATGTTCTTCCCCATCCTGCCGGCCGCCGAACTCGACTGAGCAGGCGCGGCCGCCTCAGTGCGCTTCGGCCCAGTTGCGGCCGACACCGGCGTCGACGACAAGGGGCACGTCAAGCTTCACCGCCGGCTCGGGGGCGTGCTCCATGACCTTCCGGACGCGGCGCACGGTTTCGTCGACGTCGGCCTCGGCGACCTCGAAGACAAGCTCGTCATGGACCTGCAAGAGCATCTTCGCCTGCAACCCCTCGATCGCCGCCGGCACGCGGATCATGGCACGACGGATGATGTCGGCGGCGGTGCCCTGAATGGGGGCATTGATCGC
>RFGD01000197.1 GCA_003696705.1 Alphaproteobacteria bacterium
ATCGGCAACCTCGGGCGCGACCCCGAGATCCGCACGTTTCAGAACGGTGGCAAGGTCTGCAACCTGCGCATTGCCACCTCGGAAACCTGGAAGGATCGGAACACGGGCGAGCGCCGCGAGAAGACCGAGTGGCACTCGGTCGCGATCTTCTCGGAACCGCTTGTCAGGATAGCCGAACAGTATCTTCGCAAGGGGTCGAAGGTCTATGTCGAAGGGCAGCTCGAAACCCGCAAGTGGCAGGACCAGTCCGGTCAGGACCGCTACACGACCGAAGTCGTGCTGCGCCCCTACCGGGGCGAACTGACGCTTCTGGACAGCCGGGCGGATGCCGGCGCCGGCGGCGGCGGGTATTCCAGCGGGGGACCGGGCGACTTCGGTGGCGGGCCTTCGACGGGCGGCGCCATGGGTGGCCCCGCACCGGCCGGCGATCTCGACGACGACATCCCGTTCTGAGGGGCATCCCGCCGACAGCCATTCCGGCGCCGGACCCGGCAACGTCAGCGACCATGCAACGTCCGCAACCATGCGCGCCGCGGCTGGCCGGGGCGGTGGCCGGGGGCGGCGGTGCCGATCGGGTGCCATCGCGCCGCCCGCGGGCCCCTATCCCCTTTCGGCGAGGGCCTCGCGGAGGACGGCCAGGACGGCCTCCTCGGGGACATCCTCGGCGACGAAGGCCTTGCCGATGTCGCGGGCAAGGACGAAGCGCAGACGCCCGTCCACCACCTTCTTGTCCTGCGCCATGAGCTCGAGAAGCCCTTCCGCGTCGGGCAGCGGACCGGGAATGTCGGCAAGCCGGCGTTTCATCCCCATGGCCTCGAGGTGCGCCGCGATCCGGCCGGCATGTTCCTGCGCCGCAAGGCCCAGCCGGGCGGACAGCGCGAAGGCGAGGACACAGCCAATGGCCACCCCTTCCCCATGGAGAAGCCGGTCGGAATAGCCCGTGGCCGCCTCGAGCGCATGGCCGAAGGTATGCCCGAGGTTCAGAAGCGCACGTTCGCCGGCCTCGGTCTCGTCCCGGGCGACGATTCCGGCCTTCATCTCGCATGACCGGCGGATCGCCCTGATGCGCGCATCCGCGTCACCGGCTGCAAGCGCCGGGCCATGGGCCTCGAGCCACGCGAAGAAGTCCGCATCGCCCAGAAGGCCGTATTTCACCACCTCGCCGTAACCGGCCAGGAAATCGCGCGGGGCCAGCGTGTTCAGGACGTCGGTGTCGGCAAGCACCAGAGAGGGCTGGTGAAAGGCCCCGATCAGGTTCTTGCCCATGGGCGAGTTGATCCCGGTCTTGCCGCCGACCGAACTGTCGACCTGCGCCAGAAGTGTCGTCGGGATCTGGACGAACCGCACGCCACGACGGACGACGGCCGCCGCGAAACCGGCAAGATCGCCGATGACGCCGCCGCCGAAGGCGATGACCATGTCGCGCCGCTCGACCCGTTCGGCCAGAAGCCATTCGACGCTGCGCTGAAGCTGGGCCCAGGATTTCGTCGCCTCGCCGGCGGGAAGGACAAGCGAGGACCATGCAATGCCGGCCGCCTCCAGCCCCCTGCCCAACGCCCGAAGATGATGGCGGGCGACGTTCTCGTCGGTCACGACGGCGACGCGCGGGCGGTTCAGGAAGGGCGCCATCTCGGCGCCGGCGCGGGCCAGAAGCCCCGGACCGATGCGAATGTCATAGGCGCGCGCGCCAAGGGGCACATGCACGTTCTGGATCTGCGTTGTCGTCATGCCTTCAGCCGACCTTCTCAAGGATGTCCGGGCGACGGGCCAGGGCCTTGCGCACCTTGGCCGCCATGTCCTGGACCGAATATTCCGGCCGCGCTTCGACCGCAATGTCGGCCTTCTCGTAGTAGGGCAGACGCCGGGCGTAAAGCTCGGCCAGGGTCGCGCGCGGATCGGGGGTGCGCAACAGCGGACGGGTATCCTTGTGGCGGACCCGCTCCCAGAGAAGGTCGAGGTCGACCTTCAGCCACACCGACACCCCATGCCGGGCCACAAGCCTGCGGTTGCGCTCGGACAGCCACGCGCCGCCGCCGGTCGAAAGGATCGCCGGCGCCCCCTTCAGAAGCCGGCCCAGGATCTCGGTTTCACGGTCGCGAAAGAAGGCCTCGCCGTCGCGGGCGAAGATCTCGGCGATCTTCATGCCGGCGGCCGCCTCGATCTCGTCATCACTGTCGCGGAAGGCGACGCCGAGATCGCGCGCCAGCGCCTTGCCCACGGCCGTCTTGCCGGCGCCCATCATGCCGACCAGAACCACCGTGCGCTTCAAGATCCACTCCTTGTCCGGCATCAGCCTGCCTATTCGCAACTTTCGCCCTGCATGGCGTGAAATGCGGAAAAATGCCATATATAACTTCGGTGGCAGTGCGCCACCCCATCGGGCGGCAGAGGCAACGGGCAAGAAGACGCGATGTTCAGGTTCCTGAAATTCCTTGTCTATCTGGGTTTCATCATCTTTCTGGTGGTGCTGGGCTATGCCTATGTTGGCGATCTCTCGCCCGACAAGAGGACGGTCGAGACGCCGGTCACGATCGATGTGCGTTAGACGGGCACTTGTTGTGGGGGCAATGCTGGCGGCCGGTCCGGCGCTGGCCGACGAGCCGCTCTCGGCTATCGACTGGCTCTCGCGCTCGGTGCGCGAGCCGGCGGTCGCCGCGCCGGGCGCCGGCCCCGAGGTGACGCCGGCCCTGCCCGAGGAAGTGGCGACCACGCCGCTGGGCGAGCTTCGGCTCGACGCCGTCGGCATCGTCCCGCCGCGCGTCAGCGGCCTGCCGGCCGACCTTTGGGGGGCGACGCCGGTGGATGAGCTCGTGCGCCTCGTGGCCGAGGCCCGCGCGGACGCACCACCGGCCGCGCTCGAGCTTCTGAAGATGCTCCTCGTGGCCGAGGCCGATCCGCCGGCCGACGCAAACGGCGACGGGCGCCTTCTCATGGCGCGGCTCGACAAGCTTCTGACCCTGGGCGCGCTTGACGAAGCGCAGGCCCTCATCGAGATCGCCGGCCCGACCCAGCCCGAGCTTTTCCGCCGCTGGTTCGACATCAGCCTGCTGACGGGGCTCGAGGATCGCGCCTGCGCCGCCATGCGCGCCGCGCCGGGCATCGCGCCCACCATCCATGCCCGCATCTTCTGTCTTGCCCGCGGCGGCGACTGGTCGGCGGCGGCCCTGACGCTCGAGACCGGGCGCGCGCTCGGCTTTCTCAGTCCGGCCGAGGACGAACTTCTTGCCCGTTTCCTCGAGCCCGAGCTTGCCGACGGGGCCGAGCCCCTGCCCCCGCCCGAGCATGTCACGCCGCTTGTCTATCGTCTTTACGAAGCAATCGGCGAGCCACTGCCGACAAGCCACCTTCCCCTTGCCTTTGCGCATCTCGACCTGCGCCAGATTGCCGGCTGGAAGGCCCGGATCGAGGCCGCCGAACGTCTGGCCAGGACCGGCGCCATTCCCGCCGGCCGCCTGATCGAGATCTATACCGAGCGTCAGCCGCCGGCGTCGGGCGGGATCTGGGATCGGGTGGCGGCGGTTCAGAAATTCGACCTTGCGCTTCTTTCGGGCGACCCCGAGGCGGTGGCCCGCTTCCTGCCGGATGCCTGGGCGAACATGCGCCGGGCGGGGCTCGAGGTGCCCTTCGCGCGCGCCTATGGCGAACGGCTGGCCCGCATCGCCCTTCCCGAGGCGGTGCGCCGCGTCGCCCTGCGCGTCGTCCTTCTGTCGGCCTCCTATGACCGCGGCACCGCAGCGGCGACGCCGACCACCCCGCGCGAGGCGCTCTGGCTTGGCGTTGCCCGTGGAGACACGACGGGCATTGCGGCCGAGACCGCCCTCGGGCGGGAAATCGCCCGGGTCTTTGCACATCCCCACGCGCCCTCGCGGCTCGAGGCCATGGCCCGCGACGGGCGCCTCGGAGAGGCGATCCTGAGGGCGCTGGCGCTTGTCTCGGCCGCACGCCCGCCGGACCCCGCCGATGCCGCCGAGGGCCTTGCGCTTCTCAGGGCCGTGGGCCTCGAGGATCACGCGCGCAGGCTCGCGCTCGAGCTTCTCATCCTCGATGCGGAGGCGCCATGAAGACCGACACCGTCAGGCTGATCGACACCTTCCTCGAGGCACAGGCGGCCGAACTCGGGGCGGCCCGGAACACGCGCCTTGCCTACGGGCGCGACCTTGCCGATTTCGCCGGCTGGCTCGAAGCCCGGGGCAAGTCGCTTCAGGATGCCGACCGAGAGACGATCGAGGCCTATCTTGTCCACTGCGACGCATCGGGGCTGGCCGCCTCGACGCGGGCGCGGCGCTTGTCCTCGATCCGCCAGCTCTACCGCTTCGCCTATGAAGAGGGCCTGAGACGGGACAACCCCGCGCTGCGCATCCGCGGCCCGGCGCTTGGCCGCCGCCTGCCGAAGACGCTGGACGTCGAGGAGGTCGAGCGGCTGCTCGAAGCCGCCCGCACCGCCGGCCGGACCGAGGCGGACCGCGCCCGCAACACCTCGCTTCTCGAGATCCTCTATGCCACGGGCATGCGCGTGACCGAACTGGTTTCGCTGCCCGTGGCCGCCGTGCGCGGCGATCCCGAGGCGATCCTCGTGCGCGGCAAGGGCGGGCGCGAGCGCATGGTTCCCTTGTCCGAAAAGGCGCGGGCGGCGATCGTCGTGTGGCTTGAACATCGCGACGCCGCCGAAGACCGCCGCCGCGCGGCCGGGGCCCAGCCGTCACGCTTCCTCTACCCGTCGAAAAGCCGCGAGGGGCACCTGACGCGCATCCGCTTCTACACGCTCATCAAGGAAATCGCCGTCGCCGGCGGCGTGGACCCGGCCAAGGTGACCCCGCACACGCTGCGCCACGCCTTCGCGACGCATCTTCTGGCCAACGGCGCCGACCTGCGCGCCATCCAGGCGCTTCTGGGGCACGCCGATGTCTCGACGACCGAGATCTACACCCATGTGGTCGAGGAACGGCTGAAATCCCTCGTGCTCGAGCGCCATCCTCTGGCCGAGCCCGAGGACTAGCCCCCCACCTCCGGCGCC
>RFGD01000027.1 GCA_003696705.1 Alphaproteobacteria bacterium
CGCCACGTCGACCTGCGCGTCGAGGTCCCAGAGGCCCTCGGCGTCAATCTCGTCCTGAAGACGCGCCATCTCCTCGGCCGTCTCGTCCGAGTAGTTCATGGCAAGCTCGTTGAAGCGGTCGAGCTTGGCTTTCTTGTGGGCAACGCCCTGCATGACGTTGCCGCGCACGTCGAGCGCGGGATCAAGCTCGGGCTCCTGGGGCAGATAGCCGACCGAGACCCCTTTCGCGGCCCAAGCCTCTCCCTGATAGTCGGTATCGATCCCGGCCATGATGCGAAGAAGCGTGGATTTGCCGGCACCATTCGGGCCGACGACGCCGATCTTCACGCCGGGCAGGAACGAAAGGCGGATGTTCTCGAAACACTTCTTGCCGCCGGGATAGACCTTGGTCACCCCGTCCATGTGGTAGACGTACTGCTGCGCCATGATTTTCGCGTGCTTTCATTCAAGGAAACCGTCGACCTCCATCTAATCGAGCGGCCGGCCCTTGGCAATCGCGCCGCCCGGGCTGTAGGTGAAGGCAGGATCGCCGCCCAAGCCGCCCGAGGTCGCAACAGGAAGAAGGCCGTGCCATGACGACAGGATTTCCGCTTGCCCTTCCGGGTCAACGGATCGGGCTCTTCGGCGGCTCGTTCGACCCTCCGCACGAAGGGCATGTGCGCTTCACGCTCGAGGCGCTGCGGCGGTTCCGCCTCGATCGCATCTGGTGGCTCGTGTCCCCTTCCAACCCACTGAAATCTCACGGGCCCGCCCCACTCGAACGACGCATCGCCGCCGCACGCGCGCTGATGCAGCACCCCCGCGTGGCCATTACCGGAATTGAGGCCGCGCTGGGCACAAGGTTCACGGCGGAAACCATCGCCGCGTTGCAGGCGCGCTATCCGGGTGTCCGCTTCGTGTGGCTCATGGGCGCGGACAATCTTGCGGACCTGCACCGCTGGCAACGCTGGCCCGAGATCATGGAGGCCGTCCCCGTCGGCGTCCTGGCGCGGCCGGGCCAACGGCTTGCCGCCTGCCTGTCGCCGGCGGCGCGGCGCTACTGGTGGGCCCGCCTGCCGGCCGAGGCCGCGCCGATCCTCGCGACCCGCCGGCCGCCCGCGTGGTGCTTTCTCGACATGCCCTTGAACCCGCAGTCTTCGACGGCCATCCGCGCCCGCGGCGAATGGCCCTGACGAGACGAAGCGGCCCCCGACAGGGTCCTTGTGGCCCACGCGATCTGGGGCATTATGGGACCATGGGACGGGAAGGGATAACGAGAAGGCATCTTCTTGCGATGCTGTCGGCCGGCTGCGCAATGGGCGCGGGCCCCGTCCTTGCGGCGGCGCCGGCCCGTTCCGTCATGCCGGTGCTGCGCCGCGCGCCGGGCGGATGGCGGGACATCGTCGCAATCATCGAGGACGAGGCGCTGCCGGGAAAGGTGTCGGTAGCCGCAGCCGACATGACCACCCGAGCACCGGTCGCCACCTACGCGCCGCTGCGCCGCCTGCCGCCCGCCTCGGTCGCCAAGATCGTGACGGCGGCCTATGCGCTCGAAACGCTGGGCCCCGATCACCGCTTCGCGACGCGGATCCTGGCCCGCGGCAAGGTGTTGGACGGCACGCTTCACGGGGATCTTGCCCTTGTCGGCGGCGGCGACCCGACGCTCGACAGCGACGCGCTTGGCGACCTGGCCGCGGCGCTCGGCGCGTCGGGGATCACTGCGGTGGCTGGCCGCTTCCTGGTCGACGCCCGCGCCCTGCCTGCGGTCGATCGCATCGACCGCTCGCAGCCCGACCATCTGGCCTACAATCCCGCCGTGGCGGGGCTGAACCTGAATTTCAACCGGGTCTTCCTCGAATGGCAGCGCGCGGGGCACGAGGTCGAGCTCACCCTCGACGCCCGCGCCCGCCGCTTCCGCCCGCAGGTGCACGGCCTTCGCGTGCGTGCATCCAGCCGCAACGAGCCCATATTCGCCTACGAACAGGGCGACGGCTTCGAAGCCTGGTCCGTCGCCGACGGCGCGCTGGGACGCAAGGGCGGGCGCTGGCTGCCCGTGCGGCGTCCCGTCCGCTATGCCGCCGAGGTCTTCCGCACCCTGGCCTCGCACGAGGGCATCGCGCTTCCCGAGCCGATCGAGGCGCCCGCCGACGGCACCTGGCACGAGGTCTGCCGCCACGACAGCCGCGCCCTTCTGGAGATCGTGCGCGGAATGCTGAAGTTCTCGACGAATCTGACGGCCGAGGTCATAGGCCTGGCCGCGACCCAGGCGCGGGGCCATCAACCGCGCGATCTGGCAAGCTCGGCCCATGTCATGGCGACATGGGCCAAGACCGCCATGGGCGCGCGAAGGCTGTCGCTCGTCGATCATTCGGGGCTTGGCCCCGACTCGCGCGTCAACGCTCAGGACCTTCTTTCGGCGCTTCTCTCTCCGGTCGGGCGGAAATGGCTGCCGGGGACGCTCAAGGACATGCACATTGCCCTGGCCCATGGCGACAGCCGGACGCGCGTCCTGGCCAAGACGGGCACGCTCAACTTCGTCAGCAATCTTGCCGGATACGTGACCCAGGGCGACGGCCGCGAGGGCACGGCCTTCGTCATCCTTTCGGCCGACCTGCCACGGCGCGCACGCATCCCGCGCGCCCAGCGCGAACGTCCCCCCGGCCAGCGGCGCTGGCTGTCGCGGGCGCACGGGCTTCAGCGCGAGCTTGTCGACTGCCTGGCCCAGCGACGGGCACAAGCTCAGAGCGTCAGGTGACGGGCGCGCGCGCCGCGCTCGATTGCCGCAGCATGCAGACGGTCGACGTTCAGCTCGTGCCGGATCTCGGCCAGAAACCTGAGCTCATCCTGATCGAGCCGCCCGTCCGAGGCGGCAACATCACAGGCCAGCGCATAGGCGGTCTCGTTCAGCCGCTCGGGCAGCCCCTCGCGCACCAGACCGAAGAGCGCGTCCAGCCCGTCCTCTTCCTCGAACAGGTCGAACACCGTCTGGGAAACCGTCTTGATGCGGTCGAGATCGTAGTCGGCAAAGATCGGAAGATGGTTCACCATGTCCTCGATCGCGACGAGTTCCGACGTCCTTATCGTGCGATCCGAGGCCGAGACGGCAACCATGATCGCGATCAGGCAGTCCTGCGGGCTGAGCGACGATGTCTTGTCCATGCTTCTTTCTACCTTCGCGATGACCCAGGAAGGCCAGACAATATTGACGCTATGTGCCGGGGGCAATAGGTAGCGGCAGATCGTCCCGCACCCACCGGAAGGCAAGCCGAAATGTCCGAACTTCGCGAAGCCGCGCTGAAATCCAAAGCCTGGCCGTTCGAGGAAGCCCGGCGCCTTGCCAAACGCTACGAGAAGGCACCGCCGGAAAAGGGCCACGTCCTGTTCGAGACAGGCTATGGCCCATCGGGCCTGCCGCACATCGGCACCTTCGGCGAGGTCATGCGCACGACCATGGTCCGCCATGCGTTCGAGGTCATTTCCGACATCCCGACGCGGCTCATCTGCTTTTCGGACGACATGGACGGGCTGCGGAAGGTCCCCTCGAACGTCCCGAACCAGGAAATGATGGCCGAGGATCTGGGCTTGCCGCTGACGCGCGTCCGCGACCCGTTCGGCACGCACCCGAGTTTCGGAGAGCACAACAACGCACGGCTGCGTGCGTTTCTTGACCAGTTCGGCTTCGACTACGAGTTCGCGAGCGCCACGGAATACTACACGTCGGGCAAGTTCGACGAGATGCTCCTGCGGGTCCTCGAGCGCTACGACGAGATCATGGCCATCATGCTGCCCTCGCTTGGCGGCGTGAACGAGGAACGGCGCGAAACCTATTCGCCTTTCCTGCCGATCAGTCCGAAAACCGGCCGCGTCCTGCAGGTGCCGACGCTCGAGCGCAATGTCGCCAAGGGCACGATCACCTACCGCGAACCCGATGGCGAACTGGTCGAGATCCCGGTAACGGGCGGCCATGTGAAGCTGCAATGGAAGCCCGACTGGGGCATGCGCTGGGCGGCGCTGGGCGTCGATTACGAGATGCATGGCAAGGATCTCATCCCCTCGGCCGAACTGTCGGCAAGGATCTGCCGCGTCCTGGGCGCCCGGCCGCCCGAACTCTTCGCCTACGAACTCTTTCTGGACGAGAACGGGCAGAAGATCTCGAAGTCGAAGGGTAACGGGCTGTCGATGGAAGAGTGGCTTACCTACGGCTCGCCCGAGAGCCTTGGCTATTTCATGTATCAGAAGCCGAAGACGGCGAAGCGGCTTTACTTCGACGTCATCCCGAAGGCGATGGACGAATACCATCAGCAGCTTCGCGCCTTCCCCACGCAGGATCTTCCGGCGCGCCTTGCGAACCCCGTCTGGCACATCCACAACGGCAATCCGCCGGAAAGCGGCATGGTGGTGCCGTATTCGATGCTCTTGAACCTGGCGTCGGCCGCCTCGGCCGAGGACAAGGAGACGCTCTGGGGTTTCATCCGCCGCTATGCGCCTGACGCGGCGCCCGAGACGCATCGCGACCTCGATCAGGCCGTCGGATATGCCGTGCGTTACTACAACGACTTCGTCAAGCCGACCAAGACCTACCGGCTGCCGGACGAGAAGGAGCGCGCGGCCCTTGCGGACCTCGCCGAGCGGCTGCGCGCCTGGGAAGGCGGCGCCGATCCCGAGGCACTTCAGTCCCTGGTCTTCGCGGTGGGGCGCGAGCACGGCTTCGAACCCATGCGGAACTGGTTCAAGGCCATCTACGAGGTCCTTCTTGGCACAAGCCAGGGGCCGCGCTTCGGCGGATTCATCGCCGTCTACGGCATTCCCGAGACCGTCGCGCTGATCGACCGTGCCCTGAGGGGCGAGCTGGCCGGCTCAGCCGTGGCCGGCGACTAGAAGTCGAGCCAAAGGGACAGGGCCAGCCGGCGGTCGTGGCCGTCGCCGGCCTCTGCCGCCGCCGAAAGGACGACCGTGCGGCCCGGACGGATCTCGAGCCCGATGGCGGGCTGAAACGTCAGTGCCTGCCATGTGTCGCTGACATCGACCCAGACGCGGATCAGCCCGATCCCCCGACCAGGTGCACGCAACCCGATTTCCGCAGAAAGCTGCCAGGCGTTCACGGCACCAGCCGCATATTCGACTTCGGCGCTCAGCCAGCCGGGATATGCGGCAATTTCCGTCCCCCATCCCCAAAGGGCGGCGATGCGGCCCTCTCCCTCGGCCGTGACGCCGAGGGAGAGGGCGTGGACGATGCTCCCGGCCTGCCAGCTTTTCTGGAGCCGAACGGTGGCCGCCTCCCCGCCACGGACCTTGCCGACAAGCGTGATCTCCCGGCCCAGCCCACGCTCGACATAGATCTGGGCCTGTCCGCCGGTCTCGAACTTCACCTCGACGAAGGTCGAGCCCGCCGACCGCGGCCACGGCCCGGCATCCGCGCCCGCCGGGACAAACCCGGCCAGCGCCAGCGCCAGCGGCAGAAACGGCATTCGCATGACGGCAACCCTCCGCCCCGCCGGTCTGCGCGAGCTTCGTTAACAGCCGGTTAACAGCGCGCGCCCGGGCGCGCGCTCCCCCCGCAGCGCTTAGCGGGCAATTAGGGCCAAGCTGCTAACGAATTGCAGGCGGACCGGCAGACCGAAAGGTCGCGGCCGCGGCTCTGGCCGCGGCGGCCGGGCCCCGCACCGGAACGGCATCCAAGCGGGAATTCATCATGAACATGGCAGTGACGGACGGCATCCGATTCATGCCGCCCCCCTTCTCGGGCGGGCTCGGCAACTGGTCGAGCGGAAACGGAACCCCGGGCGAACCCAGCCTTGCAGGTGCGGCAAATGCCAGCCTTGTCACCGGCGATCAGGACTTCGGCGACTGTCTTGAGCTTCAGACGGTGGCGGGCACCGAGACGCTGAGGGCCTTCTTCTCGACGCCCATCCACCCCGGCGTCTATCTTCGCGTTTCGACGCGGATCAAGGTGCTTTCGGGCAACATCCCGTCGGCCCGCATCGCCGGCTGGGCGGGCGCGGCCGACGGCTCGCATGTCGCCGGCCTGACGGAGACGGGACCCACGGTCACGCCGCAGGCCTATGGCGAGGTCGTCGAGGTCAGCGCGATCGTCGGCACCGGACAGCGCGGCGGTGTCGACATGCCCTGGGGCCTGTCGCCCGTGATCGGGCACTTCGGCATCGACATCATCGGCACACCGGGCGCGGTCGTCCGTGTCGAGGACATCCGCATCGAGGACGTCACCCGGTTCTACCTGCGTGACATGATGGACTGGGTCGATGTCCGCGACTATGGCGCGGTTGGCGACGGCGTGACGGACGACGCACCCGCCTTCGCGGCCGCCGATGCGGCAGCGGCAGGTCGCGCCATCCTCGTGCCCGGTGGGACCTATTTCCTCGGCACCGATCTGACCCTTCAGCACCCCGTGCGTTTCGAGGGCACGCTGACGATGCCCGACGACAAGGTTCTGTCGCTTGTCCGTGCCTTCGACCTTCCGACCTATGTCGCCGCCTTCGGGAACGAGACGGTTGCGCTTCGCAAGGCCCTTCAGGCGCTCTTTCACTTCACCGACCACGAG
>RFGD01000198.1 GCA_003696705.1 Alphaproteobacteria bacterium
AGCCGAAGTGCCCTGGCCCGCCGCGCGCGCCATGTGGCAGGCCCGGATCGACCGCATTGCCCAGTGGTTCGTCCAGTCCGAGAAGGCGCGTCGCGCGCGCGCCGCGCCCCTTGCGCGCGAAGTGCCCGGCCGGGCCGAGATCCCCGAACTTCGCTTCACCCTGACGGGCACCGCCGACCGTATCGACCGCATGCCGGACGGGCGCCTTGTCATCTATGACTACAAGACGGGCAAGGTGCCGACCAAGGAAGAGGTCAAGCACTTCGACCGCCAGCTTCTTCTCGAGGCCGCGATGGTCGAGCGCGGCGCCTTCGACGGCGTCTCGGGGCGGGTCGCGTGTCTCGAATACATCGGCCTCGGCACCAAGCCGACGACCTTTCCGCTCGAGCTTGAGCCGGACGAGACGGACCGGACCTGGGACGAGTTCCGGACGCTTCTCGGGCGCTTCATCCTCGAGGGTCGCCCCTTCACTTCGCGACGGGCCATGCAGAAACGGACCGACCGCCGGGACTACGACCTGCTGGCCCGCCACGGCGAATGGGACGAGACCGACCCCCCGAAAACGGAGCGTCTTTCATGACTCCCCGCCATCCTGCAACCGAAGCGCAGATCCGTGCCGCCGATCCGGCACGGTCGGTCTGGGTCTCGGCCAACGCCGGCTCGGGCAAGACGCGGGTGCTGACCCAGCGCGTGGCGCGGCTTCTCATCGCGGGCACCGAACCGCAGCGCATCCTTTGTCTGACCTATACCAAGGCCGCCGCCGCCGAGATGCAGAACCGCCTGTTCGCGACGCTTGGCGGCTGGGCGATGTTGCCCGACGCCGAGCTTCGCGCGGCGCTGGACGAGCTCGGCCTCGACCCGCGGGACAACACGGCCGCGGTCCGGCGGCGGGCCCGCACGCTCTTCGCCCGCGCCATCGAGACGCCGGGCGGGCTGAAGATCCAGACGATCCATTCATTCTGCGCCGCGCTTCTGCGCCGCTTCCCGGTCGAGGCCGGGGTCTCTCCGCGCTTCGAGGAAATGGACACGCTGGCCATGCGTCGTCTGGTCGAGCATGTGCTCGACCGCATGGCCGAGGGCGAGGGCCGCGACAGCCTTGTGGCACTGGCCGAGGTCCTGCCGGGGGACGCGGCGATCGAGCGCGTCGCGATGTCGATCGCCGACCACGAGGAAGCGTTCCGCAACGCGACCGAAGACGACCTTCGGAACCGTGCGGGACTGCGCGCCGGCGCGCCCGACATGGCCGCACTTCTGGACGAGGTATTCTCCGGCCGCGCGGCACTTCTGAAGGCGCTGTTGCAAGCGCTCGAGACCGGGTCGAAGACCGACGTGGCGGCGGCACGAAAGCTGGCAGGGATCGACCCCGATCATCCGCGTCCCGAAGATCTCCTCACGCTCGAGAGCGTCTTCCTTTACGGCCCGGACACCAAGGAACCCTTCGCCGCCAGGACCGCACGGTTCCCGACCAAGGCCACGCGCGCGCGGCTTGGGCCTGCGGCCGAGCCCTTGGCCGAATGGATGGAGCGGGTTGCAGAACTGCGCCCCATCCGTCTTGCCATCGTCGCCCACGATCGGGCCCGCCGTCTGCACCGCTTCGCGAAGCACTGCCTCGACCTTCTTGACAAGGAAAAGGGGCGGCGCGGCTGGCTTGGGTTCGGCGACCTGATCGCGCGGGCGGCCCGGCTTCTTGACGACAGCGCCATGGCGCAGTGGGTCCTCTACCGCCTCGACGGGGGCATCGACCACATCCTGGTCGACGAGGCGCAGGACACCAGTCCCGAACAATGGGCGGTGATCCGCAGCCTGGCGCGCGAATTCACGGCCGGCCACGGCGCCCGCGAGGACACCCAGAGGACGCTCTTCGTGGTCGGGGACATGAAGCAGTCCATCTATTCGTTTCAGGGGGCCGACCCTGCGGCGTTCGCCGAGAACCGAGAGCATTTCCGCGCCGCGCTCGCCCATGTGGGAACACCGCTTTCGGACAGCCAGCTCGAATATTCCTTCCGGTCGGCGCCGGCCATCCTGCGGGCGGTCGACCAGACCTTCGTCGGCGACATGACGCGCGGCGTCGAAGACAGCGTCCGCCACCGGCCCTTCCACGACAGCGTGCCGGGAAGGGTCGATCTGTGGCCGCCGATCGCGCCGGCCGAAAAGACCCCGCCCGCGCCCTGGTCCGACCCTGTCGACACCGTCCGCCCCGAGGACCCGGCCGCACGGCTGGCCGAAACGGTCGCCGACCAGATCAAGGCGATGCTCGGCACACCGTTGGTCGACAAGGACGGCCGCACAAGAGCCATTCACGAAGGCGACATCCTTGTCCTTCTGCGCCGGCGATCAGAGCTTTTCCACGGCATCATTCGCGCCTGCAAGGCCCGCGGGCTCGAGGTCGCCGGTGCCGACCGGCTTCGCGTGGGCGCCGAGATCGCCGTGCGCGACCTGCGGGCGCTGCTCTCCTTCGCGGCGCTGCCCGAAGACGAGCTGTCGCTGGCCGAGGCGCTGAAATCGCCGATCCTGCGCTGGACCGAGGCCGAACTGTTCGATCTTGCGGCAAGGCGGCCCGAGGGCGAATTCCTCTGGGCGACGCTGCGCCGCCGGGCGGCCGAATTTCCCCGGACGATGGAGCTTCTGGACGACCTGCGGGCGCACGCGGACTTCGAACGCCCCTACGAGCTTCTCGAGCGCATTCTGACGCGGCACGGCGCGCGAAGGCTGATCCTCGAACGCCTGGGCCCGGAAGCCGAAGACGGCATCGACGCCCTGTTGTCGCAGGCCCTCGCCTACGAGCGGGCCGAGGTGCCGAGCCTCACGGGTTTTCTCGAGTGGATGGCCGAGGACGAACTCGAGATCAAACGCCAGCTCGACGGGGAAACGCGCCAGATCCGGGTCATGAGCGTTCACGGCGCCAAAGGCCTTGAGGCGCCGGTCGTCATCCTGCCGGACACCGCCGCGCGGCGCGCGCCGCCGGCGCCCCCGATCATCGATGTCGACGGCGTGCCCATGTTGCGCACGGGCCGGGCGGAAGCGCCGCCGCCCATCCTTGCCGCGCTCGAAGCCGAGGCGCGATCCCGCGAGGAGGAGGAGCGGCGGCTTCTCTATGTCGCCATGACGCGCGCCGAACGCTGGCTGATCGTCGCCGCCGCCGGCGACGTCGGCGCCGATGGAAAGACCTGGCACAATGTCGTTCAGGCCGGTCTCGAACGCGCCGGGGCCCTGCCCTTCGAGGCGCCGACGGGCCCGGGCCTGCGCCTTGCCGATCCCGGCTGGCCCAGCGCGGTTGACGGAGGCGGGATTTCGGAGGCCACCGAGACGGCGCCCGCGATGCCCGACTGGCTTCGGACGCCCGCCCCGCCCGTCGCAAGACCGCCGGCGCCGCTCTCGCCCTCGGCGCTCGGCGGCGCGAAGACCCTCGGCCCGGGCGACGAGACGATCGCAGAGGGAGACGCGCGCCTCCATGGCGAGCTGGTCCACCGCCTGCTCGAGGTCCTGCCCGGCAGTGCCGTCGCCGACTGGAAGGCCATCGCGGCGGCCGAAGCCGAGCGCCTCGGCCTTGCCGAGGGCGCCCCGGCCGCCGCGGCACTTGACGAGGCAAGGCGGGTCCTCGAGGCGCCCTCGCTCAAGATCCTTTTCACCCCCGACGCCCTGGCCGAGGTCGAGGTTGCCGGCCGGCTGCCCGGGATCGAGCGTCCGTTCCGCGGCACGATCGACCGCCTGGTCGCCGGCCCCGATCGCGTCCTTGTGGCCGACTTCAAGACGAACCGCCTTGTCCCCGAGCGCCCGGAGGACGTGCCGCCCGGCATCCTTGCCCAGCTTGCCGCCTATCGTGCGCTGGTGGCGCGCGTCTTCCCGGACCGGCCGGTCGAGGCGGCCGTCGTCTGGACGCGGACGGCATCCATGATGCCCATCGATCCGAAACTTCTCGACGCCGTGCCACTTGTCGCAGATGCCACGGGTTGACGGCACCCTCGGGCGTTCATACGTTCGCCGCTGACCCAAGCATTTCGGCCATCAGGAGATGACATAATGGCGACCGTTCCCGTCAGCGACCAGACATTCAAGACCGAAGTCCTCGATTCCGAAGTGCCGGTTGTCGTCGATTTCTGGGCCGAGTGGTGCGGCCCGTGCAAGATGATCGGCCCCGCCCTCGAGGAACTCTCGGACGAATACGCGGGCAAGGTCAAGATCGCGAAGGTGAACGTCGACGAGAACCAGGCCGTCGCCGCCCAACTTGGGGTGCGCGGCATTCCCGCCCTCTTCCTTTTCAAGGACGGCAAGGTCGTCTCGAACAAGGTCGGGGCGGCACCGAAGGCGGCGCTGAAGACCTGGATCGACCAGTCGATCTGACCCCGGCCGGCAGCAGCCAGGACAGGAAGAGGCGTCCCCGGGGCGCCTCTTGCCCGTTTCGGGGGCGGTTGCGCTCCACATCCCGGGCAAAGCCGCGTATCCTGCAGCGAATGCCGGCGGTCCGCCGCCGGACGAACTGGGGCTGAAGTTGAGCAAGCAGGCACGAAAGCCTTCCGGAAAGGGTCGCCGGCGCCGTCAGCCGCGCCGATCGCTCGGCGCGCGGGTCAGGGCCGGCTTCGGTGCGCTCGTGCGTGCGGCGCTGCGTCTCGTCTGGGCCATCGGCTGGCGCACCGGCCTGGTGGCGACCTTCGTCGTGGCGTTGTCCGCGCTCTATTTCTATGTCCAGCTTCCGCCCGTCAGCCAGGTCGTCGATGGCCGCGCGCGCGGCTCGGTCACCATGCTCGACCGCGACGGCAACGTGTTCGCCTGGCGGGGCGAGCAGTTCGGCGGGCCGATCACGCCGGCAACGGTGTCGCCACATCTGGTCCACGCCATCCTTGCGACCGAGGACCGCGGCTTCTATCGCCACTTCGGCATCAGCCCGCGGGGCATCCTTCTGGCCATGGTCATCAACCTGCGTGAAGGCCGCGGCCCGTTCGAGGGCAACGGCGGCTCGACCATCACGCAGCAGGTGGCGAAACTTCTGTGCCTTGGCCGGCCATACGACCCCGCGTCCGGAAAGACCGAGGCGGAATACGAGCGCGAATGCCGCCGCACGACGCTGTGGCGCAAGCTCAAGGAAGTGCCCTTCGCCTTCGCCATGGAGGCGCGCTACTCGAAGGACGAGATCCTGACGATCTACCTCAACCGGGCCTATCTCGGCGCCGGCACGCGGGGGTTCGAGGCCGCCTCGGAACGGTATTTCGGCAAGTCGGCGGCCGAGCTGTCGATCTCCGAAGCGGCAATGCTGGCGGGACTTCTGAAGGCCCCGTCCTACTATGCGCCGACCGCCAACCTCGAGCGTGCACGCGCCCGCGCCAACCTTGTCATCGGGCTCATGGAAGATGCCGGGTTCCTGTCCCGCGAAGAGGCCGATCGCGCCCGCGCGGCGCCGGCAAGCTTGTCGCAGGCGGCCCGGCAGCGTGTCGGCGGCTACTTCGCCGACTGGGTCATGAGCCAGGGCCCCGACTTCCTGACGCAGCGCACGACCGAGGACGTCGTGATCCGCACGACCTTCGACCCGCAGATCCAGGCCGCTGCCGAGGAGGCCCTGCGCTGGGTGTTCGAGAACAAGGTTCGCGAGGGGTCGAAGGCCCAGGCGGCGATCGTCGTGATGTCCGCCGACGGCGCCGTTCGCGCCATGGTGGGGGGGCGGGACACCGCCGGCGTGGCCGGCATGTTCAACCGTGCGACGCAGGCGCGCCGTCAGACCGGGTCCGCCTTCAAGCCCTTCGTCTATGCCGCGGCCCTTGATCTTGGCTATCGCTTCGACAGCGTCGTCGAGGATGCGCCGATCTCGCTTCGCATCCCCGGTTCCGGCACCTGGTCGCCCAGGAACTATGACGGCGAGTACCGGGGGCCGGTGACGCTGACCGACGCGCTCAGGCTGTCGCTCAACACGGTGGCCGTGCGCGTGGCCACCGACATCGGGCTCGAAAACGTCAGGAAGGTCGCCGAAGGCTTCGGCCTGTCATCGGATTTGGCGGCCGGACCGGCGCTGGCCCTTGGCGCGTCCGAGGCAACGCTTCTCGAGATGACCGGGGCCTATGCCGGCATCCTCAACGGGGGCAGCGCGGTCGCGCCCTACGGCCTTGTCGAGCTTCGCCTGCGTGGCGACGACGCACCGCTGATGGGCCAGGGCGGCGGCATGCGCGAACGCGTCATCTCGAAGGAGGCGGCGCGTCAGCTCGTCTACATGATGCACCGGGTCGTGACCGACGGCACCGGACGTCGGGCGGCGCTTCCCGACCGACCGGCCGCCGGCAAGACGGGCACGACGCAGGCCGCGCGCGACGCCTGGTTCATCGGCTTCACGGCCGACTATGTCGCCGGGGTATGGATGGGATATGACGACAACACGCCGCTGACGGGCGTGACCGGCGGCGGCCTGCCGGCCGAAATCTGGCGAGAGACGATGGTCCGCCTGCACAAGGGCCTGCCGCCGCGCCCGCTTCCGATGATCGACCCCGCCCGCGAAGCCGGCGGACAGATCGCGCGCGATGGCCGCAGGCGCGGACCCGACCCCTTCGAGCGAATCCTGCGCGACGTTCTGGGCGAACTCTTCCGCTCGAAGCGCTAGGCCGGCGGCGTCGCGTTCCGACGCCACCGGGCCGTGCGGCCTCAGGCGGCCTTTCGAAGATCCTGTATCAGAAGATCGATGTTGCCGCGCCGCTGTTCGAGCATGGCCTGGATCTCGGTGCGTTCGGTGGCCAGCATGTTCACCCCCTCGATGATGAGATTGAAGAACAGCGGCCGCCCGCGCTTGTCCGAAACGAGGAAACGCACCTCGAACGGCTCTTCGCCGCGAAGGCGGGCAATGGTGATGACTTCGTAGAAGGACTTGACCTTGCGCGTGTCCCTGACCTCGATCGCCCCGCCGATGAACTGACGGAACCGGCTGCCGTACTTGCGCGAGATATAGTCCTTGAAGGCTTCGACATAGGCCGCGCGCTGCGCCGGTGTCGCCCGGCGCCACGCCACCCCAAGCGCGCTTTGCGCCACGATGGGCACGTCGGCATATTTCTCCATGATCCGGCGGAAATCCCGGTACATGGCTTCTTCGCTCTTGCCTGAGTTGATGACCTCGTTGATCTCGGACACGACCTGGTCGATCAGCCGACGGGCATCCTCGAGCGTGAGTTCCGCCCGCGCGGCGCCAGGCACAAGGGCTGCTGCCCCAAGTCCCACGATGCCGGCAAGAAACAGGCGGCGGTCACTGCGCGGCATAGGGGTCTGCGTAGGTGTCTGCATATGGGTCCTCGTAGGGGTCGAGATACTGCTCGCTCCTGCCTCCCTGCAGATTGAAGCGTCTGTTCTGCAGATAAAGCAGCCGGGACTGCGCATAGCTGTCCGCACTCTGATATAGGATCTCGTCGACGAATTCCGAATAGGTATATCGATCGTCGAACCGGGCAAGGATGCGGGCCACGCGGATGGCCCCTTCCTCGGTCCGGGGCAATAGGTTCCCGAGCGGGTCGATGGCGATGTCGACAAGCCGGCCGAAGGCGTCGCGCTCGGTGCTCGGGCCAAGGAGCGGGAGTTCCAGATAGGCGCCTTCGGGCGCCCCCCAGACGTGCATCGTCTCGCCGAAATCCGTGTCGCGGCGTTCGATGCCGAAATCGGTCGCGGGGTCGAAGATGCCGCCCACACCGATCGTGGTGTTGATGACGAAGCGGAAGCTGTTGTGAACCGCATCCGCGATGTTGAACTGAAGAAGATCGTTCAGAACGACGCCGGGCTGTCCCAGGTTGTCGGAAAAGTTCGTCACCGCACGACGCACGGGCCGCGGCACCGTCGAGCCATAGGCCCGCGAAACCGGTCTGAGCACCGTACGGTCGAGGCTTCGGTTGAACTCGTGCGTCTGCCGGTTCTGCGCCTCGTAGGGATCCTCGATGGTCGTCGGCAACTCGGCCGGACCGCAGGCCGCCACGAAAAGCGCCAGGGCCAATGCGGCAAGCCGGAAGGGGCGAGCGCCCCCGTCGCGACGTGGCCCGATTGCGCCAGGATGGCCGGGAGCTGCCCGTGTTCCGACTCGATACGATTGCATTAGGCACCCTTGTCTTGCTACTCGACTATTGCCGTTCGGCGCCACGCGCAAGCGTCGACCGGCAACCCGGGGCGCGCTGTCGCATATTGCACACGCCACCGGCGAGCGCGGGAGCACACGAACAGGCATGAAGCCACCGAGAGACCCGAGGACCGGCCGACAGGAACTGTCGCGCGCCCTTGCGCGGAGCCGCGCCATCCTGGTGGCGGCCTTCGTCTTCTCGTTGTTCGTCAACCTCCTGATGCTGACCGGGCCGCTTTACATGCTGCAGATCTACGACCGCGTGATCGGCAGCCGTTCGGAAGAGACACTTGTCGCGCTCACGCTCCTTGTCGCCTTCCTTTTCCTGATGATGGGCATCCTCGACCACGCACGCGGCCGCATTCTTGCCCGCGTCGGCGCCCGCTTCCAGTCCGAGCTCGACCCGAGGGTGTTCCTTGCCCTTCTGCGCCAGTCGGCGCGGCTTCCCGGCGTCGGGCTTTCGGCCGCCCTCAAGGATCTCGAGGCGGTGCAAAGGCTCTTGTCCTCGCCGGCGCTGCTTGCGCTCTTCGACATCCCGTGGACGCCGATCTTTCTGGTCGCGATCTTCGTCTTTCACCCGATGCTGGGCTACCTCGCGGTGATCGGCGGCGCGATCCTTGTCGTCGTGACGATCCTCAACCAGCGGCTGACGGCCGGCCCCGGTGCCGAGGCGGCCGGCGCCGCCCTTTCGGCCGACCGCCTTGCCGAGGAATTCCGCGCCGATGCCGAAGAGGTGCTCGGGCTCGGCATGGGGCGGACGGCGCTCGCGCGCTGGCAGCGGGCCCGCGGAAAGGCGCTGGCCGGACAGATCCGCTCGAGCGACATCGGCGGCGCCATGTCGGCCACGACCAAGACGTTCCGGCTGTTCCTCCAGTCGGCCATGCTTGGCCTTGGCGCCTGGCTGGTGCTGAAAGGCGAACTGTCCCCGGGCGCCATGATCGCGGGTTCGATCCTTCTGGGACGCGCGCTGGCGCCGGTCGATCTTGCGATCGCCCAGTGGCCGACCGCGCAGCGGGCCATGATCGGGTGGCGAAACCTTTCGCAGATCCTTTCCCTGGTGCCCGAGGAGAAGCCGCGCACCGCGCTCCCGCGGCCGCAGGCCCGGGTCGAGGTGCACCAGCTGACCGTCATCCCGCCGGGCGAGCCGCAGGCCTCGCTGCGGATGGTTTCCTTCACGCTCGAACCGGGCACCGCGCTTGGCGTCATTGGCCCGAGCGGCGCCGGCAAGTCCACCCTTGCCCGCGCCCTGGTGGGTTACTGGCCGGCCGCGGGCGGACGGATCCGGCTCGACGGGGCGTCGCTCGATCAGTATGACCCCGACGTCCTTGGCCGGACCATCGGCTATCTTCCCCAGCGCATCAGCCTGTTTGACGGCACGGTGGCCGAGAACATCGCGCGCCTGGACCCCGAACCGGATGCCGACAAGGTCATCGCCGCGGCGAAGAAGGCCGACGCGCACGAGATGATCCTGCGCCTTCCCGAGGGCTATGACACACCCGTTCAGGGAGCCGCGACGCGCCTTTCGGGCGGGCAGATCCAGCGTATCGGCCTTGCGCGTGCGCTGTACGACGACCCCGTTCTTCTGGTCCTTGACGAGCCGAACTCGAACCTCGACAACGACGGCTCGCTTGCCCTCAACAACGCCGTCCGGGCCATAAAGGCGGCCGGCGGAGCGGTGGTCATCATGGCCCACCGGCCCGCTGCCATCCACGAGTGCGACTACCTTCTCTACCTCGATGGCGGCATTCGCCAGGCCTTTGGCCCGCGCGAGGATGTCCTGCGCGATGTCCTGCGCAACTCGGACGAGGTCCTGCGCTCGCGCGGGCAGGGTGGCGTGACATGAACCGGGCACCCCAACCCCCTTCCTGGCCCGCACGGCGCCCCGTCATGCTGGGCGTCCTGGCGCTCGGGCTTCTTCTCGGCGGCCTTGGCGGGTGGTCCGTGACGGCGCATATCGCCGGCGCCATCGTCGCCCCGGGCGAAGTGGCGGTCGAACAGAACCGTCAGGTCATCCAGCACCCCGACGGCGGCGTCGTCGCCGAGATCGGCGTGCGCGAGGGCGATTCGGTCGACCGCGGCGCGCTTCTTCTTCGGCTGGACGACTCGCTCCTCGGCCCCGAGCTTGCCATCGTCGAGGGTCAGCTCTTCGAACTGCGCGCGCGGCTCGCGCGGCTCGAGGCCGAACGCGACGACGCCGAGACGGTCACCTTCGCCCCCGACCTTGTCGAGATGGCGCGGGAAAGTGCCGCACGAGCCGAGATCCTCGACGGCCAGCGGCGGCTGTTCGATGCGCGGCGCGAAAGCCTTGCCAACGCAATCGCCACGTTCCGCCGCCGGCAAGAGCAGATCGCCAGCCAGATTGCCGGAATCCAGGCGCAGCAGACGGCGCTCGAGCGACAACTTGCCCTCATCCGCCGCGAACTGACCGACCAGCGGCGGCTCCTGGAACGGGGGCTGACGCAAAGCCCGCGCGTCCTTGCCCTCGAGCGCGAGGAGGCAAGGCTTGCGGGCCAGGTCGGTCAGCTTGTCGCCGCCGCGGCCGAAGCCGACGGCCGGCGCACCGAAATCGACCTCGAGGTCCTCAAGCTCGAAAGCACCCGCCGCGAAGAGGCGATCGCCAGAATACGCGATCTCGAGGTCCAGCGTGTCGAGCTCGAGGAAAAGCGCCGCCAGCTTTCCGAACGGTTGTCCCGCCTGGAAGTGCGTGCCCCGATCGACGGGGTCGTCTACGGGCTTCGCGTCTTCTCGCCGGGCAGCGTGATCCAGCCGGCCGAGCCGGTGATGTTCATCGTCCCTCAGGACAGCGACCTCGTCATCACCAGCCAGATCTCGCCGCTTCACATCGACGAGGTGCACCCCGACCAAACCGTGCGGCTGCGCTTTGCCGCTTTCAACGCCCGCACGACGCCCGAGATCCTTGGCCGTGTCTGGCGCGTCTCGCCCGATGCGTTCCGGGACGAAGCCCGGGGCACCGCCTATTACCGTGCGGAAATCCGCCCCCTTCCCGGAGAAATTGCCCGGCTCGGCGGGCGCATCGTCGTGCCCGGCATGCCCGTCGAGGCCTTCTTCGAGACCGAGGAACACACGCCGTTCGAATACCTTGTCAAACCCTTTGCCGACTATTTCAACCGCGCCTTCCGCGAGAACTGAGGCATCGGCCTTTCACAACACCGCCAACGGGACTAGCCTCGGCGCGAGGAAATCCCACATCACGCTTGAAAGAAGGACGTGACGCATGCCGAATGACATCGACCGCCGCCTTGCCGAGCTTGGCCTTTCGCTACCCGACGCCCCCGCGCCGGCGGCGAACTATGTGCCCTTCGTCCGAAGCGGCAACCTTCTCTTCGTCTCGGGGCAGATCTCGTCGGACGAGGGCGGGCTCATCACCGGCAAGTTGGGCGCCGGGCTCGACGTGGCCGAAGGCGCCCGCGCCGCCGAACGCTGCGCGCTGGCGCTTCTGGCCCAGGTCAAGGCGGCCTGCGGCGGCGATCTCGGCCGGCTTCGGCGCGTCGTGAAGCTGACCGGCTTCGTCAATTCCACCCCCGATTTCACGGACCAGCCGAAGGTGGTGAACGGCGCGTCGGACCTCATGGTCAAGCTTCTGGGTGACGCCGGCCGCCATTCGCGCTCTGCCGTGTCGGCCGCGGCGCTGCCTCTCGACGTCGCGGTCGAGATCGAGGGCATCTTCGAGATCGAGTAGCACCTTGGAACTGCCCGCCGAATTCCTCCGCATCCCGCTTGCCCATCGCGCCTTGCACGATGGTGGGCGGTGCCTTCCGGAGAACTCGCTGGCGGCGGTGGATGCCGCCGTCGACGCCGGCTATGGCATCGAGCTCGACGTCCAGCTGTCGTCGGATGCCGAGGCGATGGTCTTCCACGACTACACGCTTGACCGCATGACCGGAGAGACAGGGACATTCCGGGCGCGAGACGCCGCCGAACTCGAAAGGGTCGGACTTCGGGACGACGGGACGGGCGGGACGGTGCCGCGCCTCTCGACGGTCCTCGACCATGTCGGCGGCCGGGTGCCCATCCTGGTCGAGATCAAGGATCAGGACGGCGCACTGGGCCCCATCGTCGGCCCGCTGGAAGAGGCCGTCGCGCGCGCGATCAGGGGCTATCGTGGCCCCATCGCCGTCATGTCCTTCAACCCCCACGCCGTCGCCCGCATGGCCGATCTGCTTCCCGATGTCCCGCGGGGACTGACCACCGGGGACTTTCACGACATCGAGTGGCATCATCTGCCGCATGACCGCCGCCGGCTCTTGCAGGCCATCGACGATGCGTCGCGCTACGGGGTGTCCTTCATCTCTCACCAGGCGTCGGACCTTGACCGCGCGGCCGTCGCGGCGCTTCGCGAACGGGGTCTGCCGATCCTGACCTGGACGATCCGTTCGCCCGAGGAAGAGGCGCGGGCCCGCCGCCTTGCCGACAACATCACCTTCGAGGGGTACCGACCGGTCATCCCGCCCGCCCCGGTGCCGGTCCGCGCATGACGCCGGCCCCCACGGTCGAGATCGCGCTTGGCGACGGCGTCGCCGCCGTGGACGCCGCAACCTGGGACGCCTTCGCCTGCCCCGAAGCGGCCGACGGCGGTCCCCCGGCCGACCCCTTCACGACGCACCGCTTCCTGTCCGCGCTCGAGCACTCGGGCTCGGTCGGGCCCGGGACCGGCTGGACGCCACGTCCGCTGATCGCCCGGCGCGGCGGGCAGGTGATCGGGGTTGCCCCGCTCTATCTCAAGTCCCACAGTCAGGGCGAATACATCTTCGATCACGCCTGGGCCCACGCCTATGAAGCGGCCGGCGGGCGCTACTATCCGAAGCTCCAGGTTGCCGTGCCCTTCACGCCGGCCACCGGACGCCGGCTTCTCGTCCGCCCCGAAGACCCCGCAGAAGGTCGCGCCGCGCTTCTGGCGGGCCTGAGCGAGGTCCTGCACCGAAGCGGGCTTTCGTCGGCACATGTCACCTTCTGCACGGCCGAAGAGGCCGAGGCGGGCGAGGCCGCCGGCTTCCTGCGCCGGACCACCGAACAGTTCCATTGGGAAAACCCCGGCTACGCAAGTTTCGACGACTTCCTTGCCGCGCTGTCGTCGCGCAAGCGCAAGATGATCCGCAAGGAACGCGCGGCGGCGGCCGCGACGGGCCTTCGCTTCCGCCGTCTCGAGGGCGACGCGCTTCGCCCCGAACACTGGGACGCCTTCTGGCGCTTCTACCAGGACACCGGCGCGCGCAAGTGGGGCCGCCCCTATCTGACGCGCGAATTCTTCGACATCGTCCACCAGACGATGCGCAACGATGTCCTGCTCGTCGTCGCCGAGCGCGATGGGACGCCCATCGCCGGCGCGCTCAACTTCAAGGGGCGAGACACGCTGTTCGGCCGCTACTGGGGCGCGGTCGAACGCCACCCCTTCCTGCATTTCGAGTTGTGCTACTATCAGGCCATGGATCACGCGATTGCACAGGGGCTGTCCAGGGTCGAGGCCGGCGCGCAGGGCGAGCACAAGATCGCCCGCGGCTACCTGCCGCGCGAAATTCACTCGCTGCACGAATTCGCCGACCGCACCTTCAGACATGCCGTCGCGGACTACCTCGAGGCCGAGCGCCGCGCCGTGCGTGAAGATCTCGTTGCCCTGGCCGATCACGGCCCCTTCCGGCACATCGCGGTGGAGGAGCAGGAATGACCGAACGCCTGACCGCCGAGGACCGGGCCGAGAAGCTGCCACCCCTGGTCGCCAGAGGCTGGCGGCTCGAGCACGACGGCGAGGCCCTGGCCAAGGTCTTCGAGTTTCCGAATTTCGTCGCTGCATTCGGGTGGATGACGCGGGTCGCCCTCTGGGCCGAGAAGTGGAACCACCACCCCTCGTGGCGCAACGAGTTCGGTCGCGTCGAGGTCCTTCTGACAACCCACGAGGCCGAAGGGCTGACCCGCCGCGACCTGCGGCTGGCCGCAATGATGGACCACCTCTCGGAATCGCCGTAAGGATTGGCCGTTCAAGGCGAGCTCCGCCGGGGGTCGTCAAGGAAACGAAACGCCGGAAGGATCATGGACAGGATCGTCATCATCGGCGGCGGCCAGGCCGCCTGTTCCCTTGCCGCGCGGCTGCGCGCGCGCGACTTCGCGGGTTCCGTCACGATCATCGCGGACGAACCCGTGCCCCCCTATCAGCGCCCGCCCCTGTCGAAGAAATACCTTCTGGGCGAGATGGATCTCGAGCGCCTGTTCCTGCGTCCCGAAAGCTTCTACGCCGAGAACGACATCGATCTCAGGACGGGCACGCGGGCTCTTGCCATCGACCGCGCGGAAAGGACCGTGCGTCTTGACGACGGCACGGTTGCCTACGACCAGCTCGTGCTTGCGACGGGCGCGCGTCCGCGGCGCCTGCCGCCCGAGGCCGGCGGCCACCTCGAAGGGGTCCATGTCGTGCGCACGCTTGCCGACGTCGACGCAATGGCGCCCGCCTTCGTCCCGGGGGCGCGTGTCCTGGTCGTCGGGGGCGGCTACATCGGGCTCGAGGCCGCCGCCGTCGCCGCCCAGCGCGGCCTGGCCGTCACACTGGTCGAGGCGGCCCCCCGCATCCTTCAGCGCGTGGCCTCGCCCGAGACGTCGGCCCTCTTTCGCGAACTGCACCAAAGACACGGCGTCAGGCTGCGCGAAGGCGTCAGCATCACGCGGCTGGAAGGCGAAGGGCGCGTGCAACGCGCGATCCTTCAGGACGCAACGACGCTCGAGGTCGATTTCGTCATCGTCGGCATCGGCGTCGTGCCCGCGACCGAACTTGCCGAGGCCGCCGGCATTTCCGTCGAGAACGGTATCCGCGTCGACGCCATGGGCCGCACCTCGGACCCGGCCATCTGGGCTGCCGGCGACTGTGCAAGCTTTCCCTGGCGCGGGCGGCGCATCCGCCTCGAAAGCGTTCAGAACGCCATCGACCAGGCCGAGCGCGTGGCCGACAACATCCTCGGCGACGCGGCGCCCTATGACCCGGTGCCGTGGTTCTGGTCCGACCAGTATGACGTCAAGTTCCAGATGGTTGGCCTTCCCGGCGACCACGACCGGACAATCGCGCGCCGCGGCGAACGCGCCGGCGAGATCTCGCACTGGTACTTCCGCGGCGCCGAGCTGATCGGCGTCGACGCGATGAACTTCCCGCGCGCCTACATGATCGGAAAGCGCCTGATGGAGGCCGGCCAGAGCCCGGCGCCGGAACTGGTCGCCGATCCCGACACCGATCTGCGCGCACTTCTGGGGTGAACCCATGCGCATCATCGGCGGAAAATGGCGCGGGCACCGCCTGGCGTCGGTCGGGCGCGGCGACCCCGCGCGACACCTGCGGCCGACGACGGACCGCGTGCGCGAAAGCATCTTCAACCTTCTGACCGGCGGGCGTCTTGGAGACCCCGTGCCGGGGGCGAATGTCCTTGACGTGTTTGCCGGCACGGGCGCGCTCGGGCTCGAGGCGCTGTCGCGTGGCGCGCAACATGTCACCTTCATCGAAAACGGCCGCGCCGCCCTGTCGATCCTGCGGGAAAACATCGCCCGTCTGGGCGCCGACGACGCC
>RFGD01000028.1 GCA_003696705.1 Alphaproteobacteria bacterium
CGACGACTACAACACCGCCACCGACCAGACCCACGTCGGCGTCGGCGTGACCTACACCACGGGCGCGGTTGCCGTGCACGCCAACTACGGCAAGTACAGCGACGTCGCCGGTGTTGCCGGTACGAGCGCCAAGGGCTACGGCTTCGCGGCTTCGTACGACCTCGGCGGTGGTGCGAAGATCCACGCCGGCTACGGCCACACGAACGGTGGTGCGAACACCTGGTCGCTTGGTGCGGCCCTGTCGTTCTGATCCATCGGATCGACCTTTCAGGGAAGAGCGGGCCTTGCGCCCGCTCTTTTCTTTTGGGAACAGGAAACCGGTGTTTCCCGGGTTCCGCCCGGACGCAGGCCCGATAGAGGAATGGAGGCGAACCCATGGCGCTTTCGGACGTTCTTGACCGCATTCGCAAGGCCGAGGCACGGGCCGGCCGTCCGGCCGGTTCGGTCCGGCTTGTCGCCGTGTCGAAACAACAGCCGATCGCGCGCATCCGGGCCGTGCTCGAGGAAGGCCACCGGCTTTTCGGCGAGAACCGCGTGCAGGAGGCGGCCGACAAGTGGCCCGAGCTTCGCAGCGCGTTTCCGGGGACCGAGGTCCATCTGATCGGCCCGCTTCAGACCAACAAGGCCCGTCAGGCGGTCGAGCTGTTCGAGGCCATTCATTCCCTCGATCGCCCCCGTTTGGCGCGGCGGCTTGCCGATCTTCTGCAAGAGCGCGGGACCTCGCCGACCCTGTTCGTGCAGGTGAACACGGGGGAAGAGCCGCAGAAGGCCGGTGTCCTGCCGGCAGACGCGGATGCCTTCATCGAGACCTGTCGGAAGATGGAACTTCCCGTCGTCGGGCTCATGTGCATCCCGCCCGTCAACGAGGAGCCGTCGCTTCACTTCGCGCTTCTGGCCAAGATCGCCCGGCGGAACGGGCTCGAGTGCCTGTCGATGGGCATGAGCGGCGATTTCGAGAAGGCGATCGCTTTCGGCGCGACGCATGTGCGCGTCGGCTCGGCCATCTTCGGCCCGCGCGAGGTGCCCGCCCGCTAGGGCCCGGCGCGTCAGGGGGCCGCGCGGACGAGGATGCCCGCGCCCGGCGCAAGTTCCCATGCGATGCGCAGAAGGGCGGGCAGGGGAAAGGCGACGCAGCCCTCGGTGGGGCGGGCGGGCCCGCGCCAGACATGAAGAAAGATGGCCGACCCCCGCCCCGGGATGGCGGGGCACATGTTCCAGTCCGTGAGGATAACCAGATCGTAAAGGCCATCCGCCCGGCGCATGTTCTCGTGACCGAAGGGGTGCGGGCCCGGGACGGGATGGTTGTAGGCCGGATCGCTCGGGTCGTCGGACCAGAGAAGGCGAGGGGGCATTGGCCGCGCCCAGGGAGGCAATCCGCCGCGTGCCATCCGGTCGGGGCGGTAGAGCGTGCCCGTGACGCGGTGGAGCCCCGCGGGCGTCGCGCCGTCGCCTTCGCGCTTGTTTCGGGTGATGCCGCTTCGCCCGATCGTTCGCGGCACCTGACGGTTGCCGAGCCAGGCGCCCGCCGGCGTGACCCGAAGCGCCGGGGTCACAGAATGTGTCCGGACTTTCGCGCCTTCGTCGCGAGATAGGCGCGATTGTGGTCGGTCTCGCCGACCCTCAGGGGCACGCGCTCGACAACCTTGATGCCGTTTTCTTCCATCATGCGGACCTTGGCCGGATTGTTGGTCATGAGGCGCACCGCCGAAAAGCCCATCTCGGCAAGGATGGCGGCGCCAAGGCGGAAGTCGCGTTCGTCGTCCTCGAAGCCAAGGCGGTGGTTCGCTTCGACCGTGTCGAAGCCCTGGTCCTGGAGGGCATAGGCACGCATCTTGTTGGCAAGTCCGATGCCGCGGCCTTCCTGGTTGAGGTAAAGAAGCACCCCGCCACCCGCTTCGCCCATGGCGCGCAGGGCCGCGTGAAGCTGCGGCCCGCAGTCGCATTTGAGGCTGCCCAGAAGATCGCCGGTGAAACAGGCCGAGTGCAGCCGCGCCAGCACCGGCTCGGACCGCGACGGCTGCCCGATTTCGACGGCGTAGTGTTCTTCGCCGCCTTCCTCGGGGCGGAAGACGTGAAGCCGGCCGTTCTCGGCCAGCGCAAGGGGCACGCGCGCGCTGACGACCTCTCTGAGCCGCTGGGCCGTCGCCAGCGCCGCGGCGGCGACGTCCTTGGGCAGAACGGTAAGGCCCGCGTTGCCGGGCGCGAAACCGGCCGGCGCGCGCGCGACGATGACGGCCGGCAGAAGCTGCGCGCTCTTGGCAAGGGCGATGGCCAGCCGGGCCGGCCCCGGGTCGCCCTCGCGCACGGCGCGGAGCGGCCCCTTCATGGGCGTGGCGAGGTCGCGCGCCGGCTCGGCCACCGCACGCACCCACTCGGCATCGGCACCGGTCCCCAACGCCAAGCGGACGAGGTCGCCGTCATAGGCCGGCACATTGAGCGTTCGCGCCCGGTGGTCGGTGATGGCAAGGACCGCGTCCGGGTCGAGGGCCAGAAGCTCGGACAGGCGTCGCTCGGGGACGGTTTCGGCCGCCGCGATCAGAAAGCCGCCCTCTGCGTTGCCGATGCATACGGGCAGGCCCGACCGGAGGTCGGTCCGCGCGCGGGCAAGAAGTTCGGCCGGTGCAGGGGCAAGGGTTTTCAATGTCAGGCGCCTTCCAGGTGAAGCCACCGTTCATTTAGCCTTCCCGGCGCAGAATTGAAACATGACAGCCGAATTTGACACGAGCCCGTGAGCATCGGCCGGCGCATCTTGTCACATGCGCGACGGTGCAACATCTCTGGTTCACCGCGAAACGGGACGCAAGGACGAGGTCCGACATGGCAAATCTGAAGAAGATCCTTCTGGTCGATGACGACGACGACCTGCGCGAGGCGCTGTCCGAGCAGCTGGTGATGACCGAGGACTTCGACGTGTTCGAGGCCGAGAACGGCGCCGAGGCCATAGAGAAGGCGAAGTCGGCGATCTTCGATCTGGTGATCCTCGACGTCGGCCTTCCGGACACGGACGGGCGCGAGCTTTGCCGGCTCTTGCGAAAGCAGGGCGTGAAAAGCCCGATCCTGATGCTGACCGGGCATGACACCGACGCCGATACGATCCTCGGGCTCGACGCGGGGGCGAATGACTACATCACCAAGCCCTTCCGTTTCCCCGTGCTTCTGGCCCGGATCCGCGCCCAGTTGCGCCAGCACGAGCAGTCCGAGGACGCCGTCTTCCAGATCGGCCCCTACACCTTCAAGCCGGCGATGAAGATGCTGGTGACCGAGGACAACCGCAAGATCCGCCTGACCGAGAAGGAAGCAAGCATTCTCAAGTTCCTCTACCGTTCGGCCGACGGTGTCGTGGCCCGCGACGTCCTTCTGCACGAGGTCTGGGGATACAATGCCGGCGTCACGACCCATACGCTCGAGACGCATATCTACAGACTGCGCCAGAAGATCGAGCCGGATCCTTCGAATGCCACGCTTCTGGTGACCGAGTCGGGCGGCTACCGGCTGAACCTCTAGCCGGGCCCGTTTCGCCCCTTGCCGCGGCCGGCACGGTCTGCCATCTGAAGGACCGACGGCAGGGGAGACGGCATGCCCATCACGATCGCGACCTGGAACATCAACTCGATCCGCCTGAGAGAAGGGCTGGTTCGCCGCCTCCTGGCCGAGGAGGCACCGGACATCCTTTGCCTTCAGGAATGCAAGTCGCCGGTCGAGAAGATCCCGGTCGACGGGTTTGCGGCGCTCGGCTATCGCCACATCGTGGCCAATGGCCAGAAGGGATACAACGGGGTTGCGATCCTGTCGCGGATCCCGCTCGAGCCTGCGGGACAGCTCGACTTTGCCGCCCTTGGCCATGCCCGGCACGTTGCGGCGCGACTTGGTGACGGCACGGTGATCCACAATTTCTATGTGCCGGCGGGCGGTGACGTGCCCGACCCGGACGCGAACGAGAAGTTCGCCCAGAAACTGCGCTATCTGGCGGAAATGCGGGACTGGCTGCGCGGGGATCGCCCGCGCCGGACCGTTCTGGTGGGTGATCTCAACATCGCCCCGCGCGAAGACGACGTCTGGAACCACAAGGCGCTCTTGCGCGTCGTCTCGCACACGCCGGTCGAGGTCGAGGCGCTGACGGAGGTGCAGGACGCCGGGGGCTTTGTCGACGTCACCCGCGCCCATGTCCCCGAGGGCAGGCTCTACAGCTGGTGGAGCTATCGCGCCCGCGACTGGGACGCGGCCGACAAGGGGCGGCGCCTCGATCACATCTGGGCCTCACCCGACATCGCGTCCGCCGCCATGGAAAGCCGCATCCTGCGCGCGGCACGCGGCTGGGAAAAGCCGTCCGATCATGCGCCGGTATTCGCGACATTCGATATCGCGGCGTGATAATTGCCCTTGGCGCGGGCGGGGCCGGCACACATATTGAACGCGACATGGATACACCAGTTCTTTGGGGGTGAAGATGCTTGAACTCGGTCAAGGACAGGCCGGTGCACCGGCCGAGCTTGTGCGCGACGGCAGCGAAGCGACATTCATGGAGGATGTCATCGAGGCCAGCCAGACGGTCCCGGTGATCGTCGATTTCTGGGCGCCGTGGTGCGGGCCGTGCCGGACGCTCGGACCGGCGCTCGAGGCCGAGGTGCAGCGCGCCGGCGGCAAGGTGCGCATGGTGAAGATCAACGTCGACGAGAACCAGGCGATCGCCGCGCAGCTGCGCATTCAGTCGATCCCGACGGTCTACGCCTTCTTCGAGGGCAAGCCGGTGGATGGCTTCCAGGGTGCGCTGCCGCCTTCCGAGGTGAAAGCCTTCGTCGAACGGCTGGCGCAGCTCTCGGGCGAGGGCGACGGTGGACTTGCCGAGGCGATTGCGGCGGCCGAGGAGATGCTTGCCGAAGGCGCCGCCGTGGACGCGGCACAGACCTTTGCCGCCATCCTGGGCGAGGATCCGAAGAACGCGGCGGCCTATGGCGGGCTTGCGCGGGCGCATATTGCGCTGGGCGAGCTGGACAAGGCCGAAGAGCTTCTCTCGACCGTTCCCGACGAGATCGCGACCGCGACCGAGATCGAGGCGGCGCGCGCCCAGCTCGCGCTTGCACGCGAGGCTCAGTCCGCCGGCCCGCTCGACGAACTGAAATCGCGGCTCGAGGCCAACCCCGACGACCATCAGGCTCGGTTCGACTATGCGGTTGCGCTTCACGCCGCCGGGCGTGTCGAAGACGCGGTGGACCAGCTTCTCGAGCTTTACCGCCGGGCGCCGGACTGGAACGACGGTGCGGCCAAGACGCAGCTTTTCAAGATCTTCGACGCGCTGAAGCCGGGTGACCCGGTCGCGGTCAAGGGGCGGCGGCGCCTTTCGTCCCTGATGTTTGCCTGAGGCGGCGCGGTGTCGGCGCCTGCTGAACTGCCGGACGTCCTGCCGATCTTTCCTCTCGGCGGGGCGATCCTTCTGCCGCGCGGGCGCCTGCCGCTCAACATCTTCGAGCCGCGTTATCTGCAGATGGTCGACGACGTGCTGCGGTCGGATCATCGCCTGATCGGGATGATCCAGCCGCGCGTCGAGGGCGACCGGCGAAGGCTCTATCACATCGGTTGCGCCGGTCGGCTGGTCGCCTTTTCCGAAACCGGCGACGGGCGCTACCTGATCTCGCTTCGCGGCATCTCGCGGTTTCGGCTTCTGGATGTGCGCGACGGGTTCACGCCCTATCTGCGCGGACAGGTCGCATGGGACGCGTTCGCCGCCGATACCGGCGCGCCCGAGACCGATCCCGGGCTTGACCGAGAGCGGTTGCGCGCGCTCGTCGGCGATTATCTCGGACGCCTCGGGATCGACATGAGCCTCGAGGAACTGGACGACGGTGAAGACGAACATGTCATCAACGCGCTGGCGATGGTCTGCCCCTTCCCGGCGGACGAGAAGCAGGCGCTCCTCGAGGCGCCGGGACTTGCAGCCCGCCGCAAGGCGCTGATGGCGCTTCTCGAGATTCACGCCCACGCCCGCAACGACGAAGAGGATCGGCTCCAATGACCAGCGACGACGAAGCGACGTTCGACCGCCGGATGCTGGAAGCGCTGGTCTGTCCGGTGACGCAGACACGGCTCGAATATGACGCCGCCCGGCAAGAGCTCGTCTCTCGTGCGGCGGGGCTGGCGTTTCCCATTCGCAACGGCATTCCCATCATGCTGCCGTCGGAAGCTCGTCCGCTCGGGGATGACGACGCGCCGGCTTGACATGGGCGCGCGCTTCCCGGATGTCTCGGGCGAGCAGCAGGTATTACAGGTATTTCCGCCATGAAGATCGCGATGATCGGGACCGGCTATGTGGGCCTTGTCTCGGGGGTGTGCTTTTCGGACTTCGGGCACGATGTCGTCTGCGTGGACAAGGATCCCGGCAAGATCGACAAGCTTCGGAACGGGGAAGTGCCGATCTACGAACCCGGCCTCGACGCCCTTCTCGACCGGAACGTGAAGGCGGGCCGGCTGTCCTTCTCGACCGACCTTGCCGAGGCCGTGAAAGGGGCCGACGCGGTCTTCATCGCCGTCGGCACGCCGACGCGCCGGGGTGATGGCCACGCGGACCTCAGCTATGTCTTTGCCGCGGCCGAGGAAATCGCGACGGCGCTGGACGGCTATACGGTCGTGGTCACGAAGTCGACGGTGCCCGTCGGCACCAACAGGCAGGTCCGGCAGGTCATCCGCAAGACCAACCCGCAGGCCGACTTCGACGTCGCCTCGAACCCGGAATTCCTTCGCGAAGGCGCGGCCATCGACGATTTCATGCGCCCCGACCGCGTCGTCGTCGGCGTGCAGTCCGATCGCGCGCGAGAGGTCATGGAGCAGATCTATCGCCCGCTCTACCTGCGGCATTTCCCGATCGTCGTGACCGACCTCGAATCCGCCGAGATGATCAAGTATGCGGCCAATGCCTTCCTTGCGACGAAGATCACGTTCATCAACGAGATCGCGGCGCTTTGCGAACGCGTCGGCGCCGACGTCAAGGAGGTTGCCCGGGGCGTCGGGCTCGACGGGCGCATCGGGCCGAAGTTCCTCCACGCCGGACCCGGTTTCGGCGGCTCGTGCTTTCCGAAGGACACGCGGGCCCTTGCCCGGATCGGGCAGGACCATTCGGTGCCCCTGCGCATCGTCGAGTCGGTGATCGAGGTCAACGAGCACGTGAAGCGGCGGATGGTCGAGAAGCTCGAGGATCTGTGCGACGGCTCGTTCAACGGCCGGACCGTCGCGGTCCTTGGCGTCACCTTCAAACCGAACACCGACGACATGCGCGAGGCACCGGCACTGACCATCGTGCCTGCCCTTGTGGGCGGCGGGGCGAAGGTGCGCGTCGTTGATCCGCAGGGGCGGAAGGAAGGCGAAGCGCTTCTTCCCGGCGTGAAATGGGTCGAGAACCCCTATCAGGCGGCAAAGGGCGCCCATCTTCTGGTCGTCCTGACCGAATGGAACGAGTTTCGTGCGCTCGATCTCAAGCGGCTGGCGCGCAAGATGGCGCGGCCGCGTCTTGCCGACCTCAGGAACATCTACGATCCGAGGGATGCGAAGAAGGCCGGGTTCGAGGCCTATGTCGGCGTCGGCCGCGGCTGACCGACACTCGGCAAAGGCTCAGATCGGCAGTCCCTTCATGAGGCGCGGAAGCTCTCCGGTCAGGCCGGCGGCTTCGCGGATGAAGCGGCGTTTCAGCCCGGGCAGGGCGTTGACGACACCAAGGCCCAGGTCGCGGCCGAGGCGCAGAAGCGGGTTGTCGTTCGAAAAGAGTCGATTGACCACATCCGTGCCGGCCGCCATCAGCGCCGTGTCGAAGCGCCGCCAGCGCTCGTATTCGCGCAAGGGACCGGTGGTGCCGATGTCCTCGCCGCGGCGGCGCGCGTCGACGAGGCACTCGGCAAGCGCCGCAACGTCCCGCAGTCCCAGGTTCAGCCCCTGTCCGGCGATCGGATGGATGCCGTGGGCGGCGTCGCCGACAAGTGCCAGGCGCGGGGCGACGAAGCGCTCGGCCAGCGAAAGCCCCAGGGGATAGGTGAAGCGCCCGCCCTCGAGCGCGATGTCGCCAAGAAAGTCGCCGAAACGCGGCCGCAGATGGTCAAGATACGCCTCGGGGGGAAGGGCGTGGACCCGCGCCGCCTCGGCCTCGGTTTCGGTCCAGACGATCGACGAACGGTTGCCCGGCAGGGGCAGGATCGCAAGCGGACCGGGGGGCATGAAGAACTGGTGCGCGATGCCGCCGTGGGGCCTTTCGTGGCGGATGGCCGCGACCAGCGCGGTCTGGCCATAGCGCCAGCCGGTGCGCCGGATGCCCGCGCGGGCCGCCGTGGCGCTTTGCCGGCCGTCGCATGCGACGACAAGGCGGCCGCGGATCTTGCCGCCGTCGTCGAGCGTGACGGTGGCCCCGTCGCCCCCGGTTTCCTGACCGACGGCCCGCATGCCCGCAAGGTGCGTGATGCCGGGTGCGCTGTCGATGGCGGCCAGAAGCGCGCGACGCAGGAACCGGTCTTCGAGGACATGGCCCATGGGGCCTTCCTCGATCTCGCCGTGGTGGAAGTGCACGAAGAAAGGGGCCGCGCCTTCGCCTGCGCGCCCGTCCGAGACCTTGATCTCGAGAATGGGCTGCGCGCTTGGCGCTACCTCCGGCCAGATCCCGATGGCGGCAAACAGTCGCCGCGACGCCAGCGAAAGCGCGTAGGCGCGGCCGTCGAAGGCGGGATCCGCGCGGCGTTCGGCGGGCAGGCTGTCGACGATCACGCTCTTCAGCCCGCCTTGGGCAAGGGCGAGCGCAAGCGCCGGTCCGTTGAGCCCCCCGCCGACGATGATGACGTCCGTTTCCATGCCCTCAGATACGCCCGTGTCCGGGGGATTGTCCATGCCCCGGCCGGCGGCTACCGTCGTCCGCGGGATCGCTCTGGCAGGAGATGGCAATGAACGGATCATGGTTCGCGATGTCGGCGACCGAGCTTGGCCGCGGGATCGGACGTGGAGAAATCGACCCGGTCGAACTGGCCGAGGCCTTTCTTGACAGGGCGGCGCAGCATCCACTGGGGCCCCGGATCTATGCGCGCCTGACGCCCGAGCGTGCCCGGGCCGAGGCCGAGGCCGCCCGTGAACGCGCGCGCGCAGGCCTTCGGCGCGGCGTTCTCGACGGCGTGCCGGTATCGTGGAAGGACCTTTTCGACACGGCCGGGATCGCGACCGAGGGGGGCTCGGCCCTTCTGGCCGGACGGGTGCCCGCCCGCGACGCCGAAGTGCTTCGGCGGGCGACCCACGCGGGACTCGTGTGCCTTGGCAAGACCCACATGTCCGAGCTTGCCTTCTCGGGGCTGGGCTACAACCCCGTCACCGCCACGCCGCCTTCCGCTTCGGACCCCGAGGCGGTGGCCGGCGGGTCCACCTCGGGCGGGGCGGCGTCGGTCGCACAGGGACTGGCGCCCGCTGCGATCGGCTCGGACACGGGCGGGTCGGTGCGCATCCCGGCGGCGTGGAACGATCTTGTGGGGCTGAAGACGACATCGGGAAGGCTGCCGCTCGACGGGGTGCTGCCGCTCTGCGAAAGCTTCGATACGGTCGGGCCCATTGCGCGCTCGGTCGAGGATTGCGCGCAGCTTCTGGCAGTGCTCGAAGGTGGCCGGCCCGTCGATCCGGGATCGGCAGGCCTCGGCGGCCGGCGACTTGCGATCCTCGAGACGGTGGCCTTCGACGAAATTCGTGATGCCCCCCGCGCCGCCTTCCAGAGTGCGGCGGAACGTCTTGCCGCCGCGGGCGCGACCGTCGAGCGGCTGGCCGCGCCCGAGGTCGAGGACGCGCTCGGCCTTGCAGGGCGCCTCTATGCGCCCGAGGCCTATGGCACCTGGATGTCCGAGATCGAGCGCGCGCCCGAGCTCATGTTCGACATCATCCTCGACCGGTTCCGCTCGGGCGCTTCGGTTCTTGCCGCGGACCATGTCGCCGCCTGGCGCGAGCTGCGTCGCCTGCGCGAGGTCTGGGCCGAGCGGGTGGCCGGCTTCGATGCGGTGATCCTGCCGACATCGCCGATCCTGCCACCGAAAATCGAGCGCCTTGCCGTCGATCGCGACTATTTCGAGGCCGAGAACCTGCTTGCGCTCAGAAACACGCGCATTGCGAACCTCATGGGGGTGCCGGCGCTGACCCTGCCGACCGGCGTGCCGGCCTGCGGCATCACCGCCATCGGGCGCCCGATGCGGGAAGAAGCGCTTCTGGTCCTTGGGACGGCGATGGAAGCGGCGCTGGCCTGAACGCCGCGGCGCAAAGGCGGAAATGCCACAATCGGAAGGCTTTACGGCCCGCCGGCCCCGCGAATTTCTGGACCGGGGCCGGACATCAGGCTAATTTCGGACGAAACAGGGGCAAAAGACCCCGTGGACGAGGCAGTCGATGGCATTTCCTGAGCGGTTCGCGAACCTGCCGGAATACGCGTTCCCGCGCTTGCGGGCGCTTCTTGACGCCATCACGCCTGGCGGCGACGTCATTCACATGACCATCGGCGAGCCGCGCCATCCCTTTCCCGACTGGGTCCCCGAGGTGGTCGCCGCCCACGCCGAAGGGTTCGGCCGCTATCCGCCCAATGACGGCACGCCCGAACTTCTGGCGGCCGCGGCCGACTGGCTGGGCCGGCGGTATGGCGTCGCGTTGGACCCGGCGACGCGGATCATGGCGCTGAACGGCTCGCGCGAGGGGCTGTTCAACGCGCTCGTCGCCACCTGTCCCGAGCGCAAGCACAGCTCGTGGCCGCTCGTCCTTGTGCCGAACCCGTTCTACCAGGTCTATGCGGTGGCAGCCCTTGCCGTCGGGGCCGAACCCATCTACGTGCCCGCCACCCGCGAGACGGGGTTTCTTCCCGACTATGGCGCACTGATGCCCGAGCTTCTCGAGCGCGTAGCCGTCGCCTATGTATGCTCGCCCTCGAACCCGCAGGGGGCGGTCGCCTCGCGCGAGTACTGGAAGCGCCTGTTCGCCCTGGCCGAACAGCACGACTTCCGTGTGTTCGCGGACGAATGCTACGCCGAGATCTACCGGGACGAGCCGCCGCCCGGCGCGCTTGAGGTCGCGGCCGAGGTCGGCCTCGACCCCGAGCGGCTTCTGGTCTTCCATTCGCTGTCGAAGCGATCGAACCTGCCGGGACTGCGCTCGGGCTTCGTGGCCGGCGGGCCCGAATGCATCGCGCGGATCCGCAAGCTTCGGGCCTACGCAGGCGCTCCCCTTCCGCTTCCGCTTCAGCGCGTGGCGGAACGGGCCTGGGCGGATGACGCCCATGTGGAGCGGAACAGGGCGCTCTACCGCGAGAAATACGCGATCGCCGACGAGATACTCGGGGATGTCCCGGGCTACACCCCGCCCGAGGCCGGGTTCTTTCTCTGGCTTCCGGTCGAGGACGGCGAGGCGGCGGCCGTCAAGCTCTGGCGCGAGGTGGGGGTTCGCGTGCTCCCCGGCGCATATCTGGCGCGCGACGTCGACGGGCACAATCCCGGGCGCGGATACATCCGGGTCGCCATGGTCGGCCCGGCAACGGAATTGAGGACGGGGCTCGAGCGGCTTCGTGCGTGTTTGTACGGATAGGGACGGTTCAGGACATGGCATATCAGGCACGGCAGAGAAATCCGTTTTTGGATTCGAACATGCAGGCGGTCATCGAGCGCCGCGGGAAAGAGCTTTTGGGGCTTGTCCTGATCGCCCTTGGCGTCGCGGTGGCGATGATGCTGGCCTCGTATACGCCGGACGATCCCAGCTGGCTGGCCGCGACCGACGAGCAGGCGCAAAACGTGCTGGGCCGTTTCGGCGCCACCGTCGCCTCGCCGCTTGTCATCATCGTCGGCATGGGGGCATGGGGTCTTTCGGTCGTGCCGGCCGTGTGGGGACTGCGGCTTGTCCTTCACCGGGGGGAAGAGCGCGCGCTCAATCGCGTCATCTTCGCGCCGATCGCCATCGCGCTGGTCTCGGTCTATGCCTCGACCCACGTGCCGTCGAGCGAGTGGACCCACAGTTTCGGGCTCGGGGGGCTTTTTGGCGACACCGTCCTTGCCGCGCTTCTGAACATTCTTCCGCTCGGGGTCGAGACGGGGCTTCGTGTGGCCAGTTTCGTGGTCGGCGCGGGCGCCATTGGCGCATCGCTGTTCGTGCTGGGTGTCGACCGGGCCGAGGTCCGGGCGTTCGGCCGTTTCCTTCTTGTCAGCATCGTCCTGAGCTATGCCAGCCTCGTCAGCCTTCTGGGGCGGCTTGGCGTGGGGGCCGCACGCACGGCGGCGCGGGCCGTCGAGCGCCGGCGCGCCCTGGCCGCCGCAGATGGCCCGGCGGTCGCGGCCGCCGACGCCGCCCCTGCCCAGGTCGCCAAGGCGGCCGAGGACGCACCCGCCCGCGGCGCCCGGCTTGGCGGCCGTCTCCTCGGGCGCCTGCCGGCATTGTCCCGGCGAAATGCCGAAGCCGCCGCGACGCTTGAACCCGAACTTGTCGAGCCCGACCTTCCGGCCGAGGCCGGGACCGTCGCCGCGCCCAGCGAAGAGCGGATCAAGGAAAAGATCGCCGACGTCATCAAGAACAGGGTGCGGCGGGCCCAGCGGCTCGACATCCGCACGATGGCGCAGGCCGGCGGGGCGCCGCTCGGCCGCGCAGAGCCCCCCTTGCCGCAGGGGCGCGTGATCGGCGGCGTGCATGTCGTCGAGCCTCCGCTTTCGGCGGGCCACGACCGGCCGGCCGCGCCGGCAGTCCGGCCGACGACCACAACCACGGCGCCCGCGCATGCAGCCGCCGCAGCCCCCGAGGCGGGTCCGTCCCGGCGGGTCGTGCAGCACCCGCCGCGCAAGGCCGTCCAACCCTCGCGCCGGGCACGGGCCGAATCGCAGCCGGCCCTGCCGCTCGAGGATCAGCCGGCCCCGGCCTATGCGCCGCCGCCCCTGTCGCTTCTGACCGATCCGCGCTCGATCGAACGCCACCACCTGTCGGACGAGGCGCTCGAGGAAAACGCACGCATGCTCGAAAACGTCCTCGACGACTACGGCGTGAAGGGCGAGATCGTGTCGGTCCGTCCGGGTCCGGTCGTCACCATGTACGAGCTCGAGCCCGCGCCGGGCCTCAAGGCAAGCCGCGTGATCGGCCTGGCCGACGACATTGCGCGCTCGATGTCGGCGCTGTCGGCCCGTGTGTCGACGGTGCCCGGCCGGTCGGTCATCGGGATCGAACTGCCGAACGCCCAGCGGGAAAAGGTCGTCCTGCGGGAAATCCTCTCGTCGCGCGACTTTGGCGACACGAACATGCGGCTGCCGCTTGCCCTCGGCAAGGACATCGGCGGCGAGCCTGTCGTCGCCAACCTTTCGAAGATGCCGCACCTTCTGATCGCCGGCACCACCGGGTCGGGCAAGTCGGTGGCCATCAACACGATGATCCTGTCGCTTCTCTACAAGCTTTCGCCCGAGGAGTGCCGGCTCATCATGATCGACCCGAAGATGCTCGAGCTTTCCGTCTATGACGGCATTCCGCACCTTTTGTCACCGGTCGTCACCGATCCGAAGAAGGCCGTCGTGGCGCTGAAATGGGTCGTGGCCGAAATGGAAGAGCGCTATCGCAAGATGTCCAAGATGGGCGTGCGCAACATCGAGGGCTATAACGCGCGCGTGCGCGACGCGATGGCGCGGGGCGAGATGTTCTCGCGCACCGTGCAGACGGGCTTCGATGACGAGACCGGCGACCCCATCTTCGAAACCGAGGAATTCCTGCCCGAAGCGCTTCCCTACATCGTCGTCATCGTCGACGAGATGGCCGACCTCATGATGGTTGCCGGCAAGGAGATCGAGGCCTGCATCCAGCGCCTGGCCCAGATGGCGCGGGCAAGCGGCATCCACCTCATCATGGCGACGCAGCGGCCTTCGGTCGATGTCATCACCGGCACGATCAAGGCAAACTTTCCGACGCGCATCAGCTTCCAGGTCACCTCCAAGGTCGACAGCCGCACCATTCTCGGAGAGCAGGGCGCCGAACAGCTTCTGGGCCAGGGGGACATGCTCTACATGGCCGGCGGCGCGCGCATCACCCGCGTCCATGGCCCCTTCGTCAGCGACGAAGAGGTGGAAGAGGTCGTGAACTACCTCAAGTCCTACGGCCCGCCCGAATACGAGCACGGGGTGCTTGACGGCCCGTCGGACGAAAAGGCCGACGACATCGATCTGGTCCTTGGCCTTGGCGGCAACACCGATGGCGAGGATGCGCTTTACGATCAGGCCGTGCAGATCGTCCTGCGGGACCGGAAGTGCTCGACCTCCTACATCCAGCGCAAGCTGGCGATCGGCTACAACAAGGCGGCGCGTCTTGTCGAACAGATGGAGGAAAACGGCCTCGTCAGCCCGGCCAACCACGTCGGCAAGCGCGAGATCCTCGTCCCCGAACAGGACTGAACCGGCAGATTGCCGCCACGTCCGGTGTCGGGCGTCTTTCGCTTCGGGCAGGGATGCCTAGATAAGGGGTCATGACCAGGTTCCTTCGCACACTGCTTCTTGGCCTGAGCCTTCTGGCATGGGCGGTTCCGGCGTCCCTCGCCGCGCCGATCGGGCTTGACGCCATCTCGTCCTATCTTGGCGGGATCGTCGCCGCCGAGGGCAGGTTCACGCAGTTCAACGCGGATGGCTCGGTCGACAGGGGGCGCATATTCATCCAGCGGCCGGGAAGGATCCGCTTCGAGTACGACCCACCGTCGGATGCGCTTGTGATTGCGGGGGGCGGCCAGGTCGCCATTTTCGACCCGAAATCCAACACGCCGCCACAGCAATTCCCGTTGGCCCGCACGCCGCTGTCGATCATCCTGGACCGGAAGGTCGATCTGGCGGCGACCGGGATGGTCCAGAGGGTCTACGAGGAAGCCGGGCGCACCGTGGTTCTCGCCCGCGACCCGAAGGCGCCCGAGCGCGGGGCGATCGCCCTCTACTTCGCGCGCGACCCCGTCCGCCTTGTCGGTTGGGAAATCCAGGACGAGGCCGGCGGCGTGACGCGCGTCGTCCTCGACGAGCTTCAGCCGGTCGAAAGGCTTTCCTCGTTCCTCTTCAACATTCCCTACGAGGTCGAGCGCCGCGGCCTCAACTGAGCCTTTCAGCGCCGGCCGCAGGAGGCAAGCTGGACGCGGTAGCGTTGCGACCGGGCCTCGACCTCGGCCGCCGTCCGAAGCAGCCACGCCTTCCGGCGATACGTCCCGCGCAGATAGCCCGAGATCCCGTCGTGATAGGCCAGATACAGGTCCCGGGCACTGGTCTTCGGGATACCCGCGCGACGATGCGCCTGATCCATGTACCAGCCCATGAAGTCGACCGCGTCGCCGAAACGGTCGCGCCGCGCGCTCCAGCCACCGGCTTCGCGGCGGTATTCGTCCCAGGTGCCGTCCAGGGCCTGGCTGTAGCCGTAGGCCGTCGACTGCCGGCCCATCGGAATGATCCCCAGAAGGAAGCGGTGCGGCGTCCGGGCGTCACCGCGGAACTTGCTTTCCTGGTGGATGACCGCAAGCTGGACCTCGACCGGCACGCCCCAGCGGCGTTCAGCCCGCTGCATGTCGCGAAGCCACCCCGGCCGCTCCGAAACGATGGTGCAGGCGTTCTCGATGTCCGAGGGCGGACGCAGGGGCGAACCGCCGCATGCGGTCAAGAGCGCCAGCGCGCATAGGGAAAGGAAACGTCGCATCTGCTCGATCGGGCTTCGGCCTTCTGTTCGCGCGGAGTCTAGCCGGAAGGGTCGCCAAGGGAAAGCCCCGGTTCAGACGAGAAGCCCGAGAAGAACGGGCAAGGCCGCGACGGAAACCAGCGTCGAGGCGACGACCAGCCCGGCGACGGCCTCGGCCTCGTCGGCGTATTTCTGGGCCAGGAGGTAGGAGGTCACGGCGACGGGCGTCGCCACCTGAAGCGTCAGTACCGCCGCGGCGACATCGTCGAGCGCGAATGCCGTGGCGATCGCCCAGCCAAGGCTGGCCGCGACCACGACCTTCATGACCGAAAGGACAAGCGCCCGCGCAAGCCCCGACGGATGCAGCCGTGCCACCGCCACGCCAAGCGTGATGAGCATCAGGGGAATGGCCATCTGTCCGGCCAGGTCGAGCGTGTTCGTCAGCCAGGTCGGGGTCTGCCAGCCGTTCCACATGAAGACGCCGCCGGCAAAGGTGGCGCCGACCATGGGCTCGCGCAGGGCCCTGAGCGGCGAACCGCCGCCGGCGACAAGCCACAGTCCGAAGGTGAACGAGAGGATCGCCATGATGGCGAAGACGACGACGGCATAGCCCAGCCCGGTTTCGCCGAACGCAAACAGCGCCAGCGGCAGCCCGAGATTGCCGGTGTTTCCGAAGATGAGCGGTGCAAGATAGGTCCGCAGATCGAGCCGCGCGATGCGCAACACGATCCAGAAGGCCAGGGCAAGGGCCCCATAGGCGACGAGCGCCGCGCCGGACAGCGCCGTGACCGCCGCCGCCGGCACGTCGAGCCGCATGAGCGCGACGAAGATGAGGCAGGGCACCGACAGCGTCATCGCAAGGCGCGTGACGAAGGCGACGTCATAGTCGTAGCCGAGCCGCACCCAGGCAAAGCCGACTCCTGCCAGGAGGAACACGGGGGCGACGATCTCCAGGACTGTCAGTGCGACGTTCACAGTGTGTTTCCCGGAATTTGCGGCGTTTGTGTGGACGAAAAAGGGCAGCCGCGTGTAGGGTTTTCTGTATTGGAGCGGAAATTCGGGGACGATTCGAGAGTATGGGTACAATGTTGAAGGTCCGCGCGAAATACCATCTTGGGCAGGTTGTCCGGCACCGCAAGCACCCGTTCCGCGGCGTCGTCTTCGACATCGACCCCCAGTTCTCGAACACCGACTCGTGGTACGAAGCCATCCCCGAGGAAGCGCGGCCGCGCAAGGATCAGCCCTTCTACCACCTTCTGGCCGAGAACGATCAGAGCTACTACGTCGCCTATGTCTCCGAGCAGAATCTTGTGCCGGACGACGACGGCGGTCCGGTGGACCATCCGGATCTGCATGACCTGTTCGGCGAGTATCGCGACGGCCATTACGTCCTGCATTTCCAGCTCAACTGACGCCGGCGCCGCCGGCGGCGCACCTCAGTAGCCGATTGCGCAGCCGTCCTTTCGCGGGTCCGACCCCGCCTGAAGGACGCCGTTGTCCTGGATCAGGATGGCCTGCGCCCCGCCTATCGGCGCTGCCGGGGTCACGACCTTGTGGCCCATCTCTGCCAATGCCTGGCGGACCGACGCGTCATAGCCGCGCTCGACCGACAGGACGCCGTCTTCCCAGAACGACCTTGGCGCGTCGATCGCTTCCTGGGGCGCAAGCCCGTAGTCCACGAAGTTCGTCAGGAAGCGCACATGGCCGCAAGGCTGATAGGCGCCACCCATGACGCCGAAGGGCATCACCACGCGGCCGTCGACCTTGAGCATTGCCGGAATGATCGTGTGCATGGGGCGCTTGCCGCCGGCAGCTTCGTTCGGGTGGCCGGGCGCCAGCGTGAAGCAGGCGCCGCGGTTGTGAAAGAGGATCCCGAAGCGGTCCGACGCGATGCCCGAGCCGAAGCTGTGGAAGATCGAGTAGATCAGCGACACCGCCATGCGGTCCTTGTCCACCACCGTGATGTAGACGGTTTCGCGGTGCACTTCCTCGGCCAGCGCGTGCGGATCGGCCATCGGCCGGTCGGGGTCGATGAGGGCGGCCAGCGCTGCGGCCGTCTCGTCGTCGAGCATGTGCCCAAGGCGCGACGTCCGGTCGGCGTCGGCGATGAAGCGGTTGCGCGCGTCATAGGCAAGCTTTGCAGCCTCGGCCTCGAGATGGGCGCGGCGGGCGCCGAAGGGGTCGAGCGCGCCGAGATCGAAATGGGAGAGGATATTGGCCATGAGGATCGCCGTCGCGCCCTGACCGTTCGGAGGGTGTTCGAGAAGCTCCCAGCCGCGGTAGTTGCCGCTGATCGGATCGGTGTAGTCGGACCGCGTCGCGGCGAAATCGTCCAGGGTGTGAACGCCCCCCACCGCGCGGAGGGCGGCGACCATGTCTTCGGCCACCTCGCCGGTATAGAATGCGTCGCGACCGTCGCGGGCGATGCGGCGCAGCACTTCCGCCTGCGCCGGGGCACGGAACACGTCGCCGACCGCGGGCACGCGACCGTCCAGAAGGTAGTGCCGCCGCGCCGCCCCTTTCAGCGCCGGCTCGGCCGCCTTCCAGTCGAAGGCGACGCGCGGCGCGACGGGAACCCCCTCTTCCGCATGGCGGATGGCCGGGGCCAGCGACGCCTCGAGCCCCAGTCGGCCCCAATCGGCGGACAGACGGCAGAAGGCATCCACGGCGCCGGGGATGGTGACGGCCTCGGGGCCGTCGACGGGGATCCTCGTCAGGCCTCGTTCCCGCAGGGCTTCGGCGTCCAGCGCCGCCGGCGCCCGGCCAGAGCCGTTCAGCCCGAAGACCCGTTCTTCGCCGGCAGGTTTCACGAGGACGAAGCAGTCCCCGCCGAGGCCCGTCATCTGGGGCTCGCAAAGGCCAAGCAGGACGGCGCCCGCAATGGCGGCATCGACCGCGTTGCCGCCGTCTTCGAGAATTCGCACGGCGGCGCGCGCCGCCAGGGGGTGCGAGGTCGCGCACATCCCGTTCATGGCCAGGACGGGCGAACGCCCCGGAAGCTGGAAGTCACGCATGATCTGTCAATCCCCCTTGTCCCTCGGGGCGAGGATATTTCAGCCGGCGCGACATGCCAACCGCGGAGGTGGCGAAGACGCGCGCCCGCGTCAGCGCGGGCCGAGAGAAAGGCGCAGGACATTCTCGTCCCCGTCGCGCCGGTATGTGACGTCCGTGCAGATCAGGTGGATCAGAGACCAGCCGAAGCCGCCTTCCGGCAGTGCCTCGGTCTGGGCGGGGATCGATGGCAGTTCCGGTTTCGGAAGCCCGTCCGGCATGGGCCGGCCCCTGTCGCGGATGGTGAGGGTCAGCCCCCTTTCGCCCAGCTCCATGGCGATCGCGATGGCCTCGCCGTCCGGTGCGTCGCCGGCATAGGCGTGTTCGACGACGTTGTTGAGCGCTTCGCTCAGCACCAGTTTGAGGTCTTCGACGAGGTCGCAAGGCAGCGCGCCCGCCGAGGCGATGCGTGCGGCCTCGGAAACCGCGGCACGCACGCCTTCGAAGGTCGGCGGCAAGTTGAACGCACAACTTTCCCGGGCTGACCGGGCCCGTGCCGCCGACGCATCGACCCCCGTCATTTTGCGGTCTGTCGGGCGTTCAGCGCGGCCCCGACATCCTCGAAGATGGTGAAGACCCGGTCCATTC
>RFGD01000199.1 GCA_003696705.1 Alphaproteobacteria bacterium
CGCATCGGCGCGCCGGTCTGCCTTGGCCCGTTCGGTCTCGGTAAAGACGCGCTGGCGGAAGCGGTCGCCGAAACGTTCGAGCGTGCGGCCGATGCGCTCGATGTTGGCCAGATCGGTGCCGACACCCAGGATCATCGACCCGCCGCCGCCCCGTCACCGCGGGCCGCATCCATGAGGGCGCGCATGTGCGCGATCGCCTCGGCAAGGCCGCGGAAGATCGCCTCGCCGATCAGGAAGTGGCCGATATTCAGCTCGACCACCTCGGGGATGGCCGCGATCGGTCCGACGTTGTCATAGGTGAGCCCGTGGCCGGCGTGCACCTCGAGGCCCAGGCTGTCGGCCAGCCGCGCGGCGTCGCGGAGGCGCTCGAGCTCGGCGTCGCTCTCGTCGAAGCGGCCCTCGTTATGAGCGTCGGCATAGGTCCCGGTGTGCAATTCGACCACCGCGGCGCCTGTCTGCGCGGCCGCGCGGATCTGCTCTTCGTCCGGGGCCACGAACAGCGACACGCGCGCGCCATGCGCGGCAAGGGGGGCGATGAACTCGGCCAGGCGCGCCTCGTCGCCGGCGACGTCAAGCCCCCCCTCGGTCGTGCGCTCCTCGCGCCGCTCGGGGACAAGGCAGACGGCGTGCGGACGGTGCGTCAGGGCAATCGCCTGCATCTCTTCCGTGGCGGCCATCTCGAGGTTCAGCGGAAGCTTCAGCTCTCGGGACAGACGGTCGATGTCGCGGTCCGAGATATGCCGCCGATCTTCGCGGAGATGCGCGGTGATCCCGTCGGCGCCCGCCTTCTCGGCCAGAAGGGCCGCGCGCACCGGGTCGGGATAGTCGCCGCCGCGCGCGTTTCTTACCGTTGCGACATGGTCGATGTTGACGCCCAGCCTGAGATGCCCTGGCCGCTTTCCTGCCGTCATCGCGCTCGTCTCCTTGGTACCCGCCGCTCCGGCGGCAACACTATCGGAAGCCATGACCGGTGTCAGCCCGATCGGTCCTCGGCGATCTTCTTCTGAAACCGCTTCAGAAGGCGCTTCCGCCGCCGATTCTGATAGGCCGTGACGGCCGGAATCGTGACGGCATAGCCGATGACGCCCGCCACGACCCCGGGCACCAGCCCGCCGACCAGATAGGGAAGGAACACCTCGGCGAAGAAGTCGCGCAGATGCCCCCAACGGACCGGGTCGTCGGTGAACATGGCCACGACATTTGCCCAGATCTCGACCGAGGCCGAGGTGAACGCCTCGAAGACCCGCGGCAGGGGCATGCCGCCCGGAAGGTCAAGCATCCACGCGCCAAGCTCGATCGAGACCGTCGCAATGAAGGGAAAGGTGATCGGATTGCCGACGAAGGTCGCGATGAGGGCGGCAAGAATGTTGCCGTTGAGGATCCAGGTCAGCGCCGCCGCCAGAAGGAAATGCATGCCGAAGAACGGGGTGAAGCTGACGAAGATGCCGGCCGCGACCCCGCGGGCGATCTTGTGGGGCGGATCGGGCAGCCGGCGGAGCCGATGCCAGACATAGCTGGCCGCCCGCAGCCACCCCCCGCGCGGATAGACCGAGTCAGAAAGGTTCTCGATGAAGGACCGCTTTCGACGGCGTTTGAACACCCCCTGCCCCCTCTCCGGCGCCCCCAGCTTGCGCCGCTTCAAGGTTTCTGTGACGCTCGATCGAGGCCACGTCGCTGTCGGCATCTATCGCGGTGACGACCGCGTGAAGATGCTCGATGTCGCGCACCTCGACATCGATCAGGATCCGATAGAAATCCGGCTTGCGATCAATGAAGTGAAGGTCGGAAATGTTCGCCTTCTGCTCGCCGATCAATGTGCAAATGCGCCCGAGAACGCCATAGGCGTTCGAGATCGTTATGTCCAGCGTCACGGCATACTCGGCCTTGTGGCGGCCCGAATGCCAGTGCAGGTCCAGCCAGCGGTCGGGCTGGTCCTCGAACTCGGCCAGGACCGGGCAGTCGATGGCGTGCATGACGGCGCCGCGGCCGCGGTAGGTAATGCCCACGATGCGCTCTCCGGGCAGCGGCTGACAGCAGGACGCGCGCTCGACGGTCTGGCCGTCGGGCACGCCGATGATGGCGCGGCTGGCTTCGATCTCTTCCTCGGCCTCGGTGCCGACCAGTTCGGGATAGAGCTTCTCGACCACCGCCCGCGCCGAGATCTCGGCCGAGCCGATGCGCGCCAGAAGCTCGTCCGCGCTTTCGAGCCCCATGGTGTCGGCCGCCGTCGCCAGGGCCTTGTCGGTTGCCTTCTTGCCGATGTGTTCGAAGGCCACGCGGGCAAGTTCGCGACCAAGACGCATGTAGCGGCTCCGGTCGGCCTCGCGCAGTGAGCGGCGGATGGCCGACTTGGCCTTTCCGGTGGCAACGATGTCAAGCCAGGTGGCGGGCGGTGTCTGTCCCTCGGCGGTCACGATCTCGACGGACTGGCCGTTCTTGAGGCGCGTCCAGAGCGGCACCCGCACGCCGTCGACCTTGGCGCCCACACAGGAATTGCCGATGCGCGTGTGGATCGCATAGGCAAAGTCGATCGGCGTCGCGCCGCGCGGCAGCTTGACGACGTCTCCCTTGGGCGTGAAGCAGAACACCTGGTCGGAATACATCTCGAGCCGGACGTGCTCGAGGAATTCGCCGTGATCCTCGGCATTGCCGAAGCGTTCGGTCAGTCCGGCCAGCCACCGCGCCGGATCGACGGCAAACGGGTTCTCGGCGCGGACACCGTCGCGATAGGACCAGTGCGCGGCGACGCCGGCCTCGGCGACCTCGTGCATCTGGCGTGTGCGGATCTGGATCTCGACGCGCTTTCCGTCGCGCCCCGAGACGGTCGTGTGGATCGAGCGATAGCCGTTCGACTTCGGCTGGCTGATGTAGTCCTTGAACCGCCCCGGCACCGCCCGCCAACGGTGGTGGACGGCCCCAAGGGCGCGGTAACAGTCCTGCTCGGTCTGCGTGATGATGCGAAATCCGTAGATGTCGGACAGGCGCGAGAAGCCCTGCTTCTTCTCCTGCATCTTGCGCCAGATCGAATAGGGCTTCTTGGCGCGTCCGAAGACCTCGGCCTCGATGCCGTTCTTCTCGAGTTCGGCCCGGATGTCCGAGGTGATCTGGTGCACGATGTCGCCGGTTTCGCGCTGGAGCGAGACAAAGCGACGAATGATCGAGTTCCGCGCCTCCGGGTTCAGCACTCGAAAGGCCAGATCCTCGAGCTCTTCGCGCATCCACTGCATGCCCATGCGCCCGGCAAGCGGCGCGTAGATGTCCATCGTCTCGCGCGCCTTCTGCACCTGTTTCTCGGGCTTCATGGCGCGAATGGTGCGCATGTTGTGGAGCCGGTCGGCAAGCTTGACCAGGATGACCCGCAGGTCCTTCGACATGGCCATCAGCAGCTTGCGGAAGTTTTCCGCCTGTCGCGCCTCGGTCGATGACAGTTGCAGGTTGGTCAGTTTCGTGACGCCGTCGACAAGTTCGGCGATCTCGTCGCCGAAGAGCTTGGCAACCTCGTCGTAATTGGCGCCCGTGTCCTCGATCGTGTCGTGCAGAAGCGCCGTGACGATGGTTGCATCGTCAAGGCGCATCTCGGTCAGGATCGCGGCAACCGCGACGGGGTGGCTGAAATAGGGCTCGCCCGAGCGGCGATACTGCCCCTCGTGCATCCGCTTGCCATAGTCGTAGGCCTTGCGGATCAGCGCCTCGTCCGTGCGCGGATTGTAGTTGCGGACCAGAGAGATGAGGTCGTCGGCGTCGATCATCCGGTCCGCCCGGACGCGCTTGGCGTCACTTCTGCTCCTGCGCTTCCATGAGGGCGCGGAGAAGTTTCTCTTCCGTCATGTCGTCGGTCGCCGGCCGGTCCTGCTCGACACCCATGAGGAGCGCCATCGCGTCCTCTTCGGGCTCGTCGACCTCGTTCTGGGTCTGGCGGCTTTCGATCAGGCGTTCGCGCAGCTCGTCGACCGGCACCGTCTCCTCGGCGATCTCGCGCAGGGCCACGACCGGGTTCTTGTCGTTGTCGCGGTCAAGCGTCAGGGGCGACCCCGACGAAATCTCCCGCGCGCGATGCGCAGCAAGGAGCACGAGCTCGAACCGATTGGGAACCTTGTCAATGCAGTCTTCAACCGTCACGCGGGCCATGGAGATCTCCAGTCTCGATCAGGGGGATCCGGAAACGCCTAGATAGGCGCGTTTTCGGCCCTTGACAACCCCGATTCGCCGCGGGGCGGCGTCAGTCCGGCAGCGGGCGGATGGCCTCGCGCGCTGACGCGGGCAGTCGGCGCAGCATCTCGGCAACGCCAAGCCCCAGGACCGGATGGCGCCAATCGGGGGCGACGTCGGCAAGGGGCACAAGGACGAACGCCCGCTCGTGCAGCCGCGGGTGCGGCAGGACGAGCCCCGACGGCGCCTCTTTCTTCTGCGCCTCGAGCGGCAGTTCCATCCAGGCGCGCAGCGTCCGTTCGTCCGGAACCACACGGTTGCCCATGGCCAGCAGATCCAGATCGAGCGTCCGCGCTGCCCAGCGCGTTCGGCGGACCCGGCCCATCCCGCGCTCGACGGCGTGAAGATGTGCCAGAAGCGCCGACGGCCCGAGCGTC
>RFGD01000200.1 GCA_003696705.1 Alphaproteobacteria bacterium
CTGGCGCTGACGACAGGGTCCGGGGGAGGTTCTTCCCGGGGCACCCTGGGGGGCGCGCCGGAATCCCCGGAGGGCGCTTCGGGCGGGGGGCGGTGTGTTCGGCCGCGGGCTTCGGGGACCCGCGCGCGGTCCGGGGATGGGCGGGTCCGGCGAAGGCGGGTGTTTCGCCTGCTTCCTCGCGTCGGGCCCGCGTCGGGCCCGCTTCGGGGATGCAACGCCCGGGTGTATGGGGCAGGATGGCGACAGATCGCGAATCGGGCGCCAGAGCCCGACAGCAGGGGGGTTCGATGACCGAGAAGATGCGAGCCATGGTCCTGACCGGCCATGGCGGTTTCGACAAGTATTCCTGGCGCACCGACTGGCCGCGGCCCGAACCGGGGCCGGGTGAGGTGCGGATCCGCGTCCACGCCTGCGGGCTCAACAACACGGACGTCAACACGCGGCTCGGCTGGTATGCGCCCGAGGTGCGCGACGCGACCTCGGCCGAGCCCTATGACGCCGAGATCGAGGCCGGAAGCTGGTCGGGGGTCGATCCGTTTCCGCGCATTCAGGGCGCCGACATCTGCGGCGTGGTCGAGGCGGTGGGGCCGGGGGCCGACAGCGCCCTTCTGGGGCGGCGCGTCCTGGTCGATGACTGGGTGCGCGACCCGGCGGCGCCGGACGACCTCGAGAAGGCGCGCTTCGTCGGCTCGGAACTCGACGGCGGCTTTGCCGATTACGTCGTCGTCCCGGCGGCGAACGCGGTGCCCGTCGAAAGCCCGCTGTCCGACGCCGAACTGGCGACCTTCCCCTGTTCCGGGGCGACGGCCGAGGGCATGCTGTCGCGCGCCGGCGTCAGGGAAGGCCAGTGGGTTCTGGTGACGGGTGCCTCGGGCGGGGTCGGCAACTTCCTGGTCCAGCTTGCCCGTCGCCGCGGGGCCCGCGTCGTGGCGCTGGCGAGCCCCGACAAGCACGAGATGCTGGGCGAGCTGGGCGCCGAGGTCTGTTTGCCGCGGAGCCCGCGCGATCTTGCCGGGGCGCTTCGGGCCCGCATCGGCCAGCCGGTCGTCGATGTCGTCGCCGATGTCGTCGGCGGCGCCATCTTCCCGACGCTTCTTTCGGTCATCCGGCGGGGCGGGGCCTATGTCACCTCGGGGGCGATCGCGGGACCGGTGGTCGAGCTCGATCTCCGCACGCTCTACCTCCACGACCTGACGCTTCACGGCTCGACCGTCACCTCGGCCGAGAACTTCCGCAACCTCGTCTCCTACATCGAGCGGGGCGAGGTGCGGCCGACGCTGGCGGCGACCTGGCCGCTCGAAGAGCTTGTGGCGGCGCAGAAGGCCTTCCTGGCCAAGAAGCACGTCGGCAAGATCGTCGTGACCATGGTCCCCGAGGCGACCGAGCGCCACGGCTGAGAGCGGGCGCGGGCGGGGCAGGGGGCGCGCGCCCCGGCTGCCGCCGCCCGGCCGGGCCGTTCAGGCCTTCGACGCCGCCGCCGGCGCGTCCGAGCCGAGGAACGGGTCGGGGTTGAACTCGGCAAGCGGGATGTCCTCGGTCCCCCAGGTCCGTTCGATGACATGGACGTGGACGTCGCGGCCGCCGGCCTCGGTCAGAAGGCGGCGGGCCTTCTCGGCGCGGTCCTCGTCCGGCGTGCGGACCCAGAGGATGATGCCGCCGGCCTCGAGCGCGCTGGCCAGCCGTTCGGCGTGGGACTTCTCGAGAACGGCGGCAAGGGTCGCGCCAAGCCCGAGCCCGAGCGTGCCGCCGGCCGCCGCCGCCGCCAGCGCAAGCGCCGCCGCGCCCCCGGTGGCAAGGACCCCGAGCGCGCCGCCCATCCCGAGAAGATAGACCGGCAGCGAGAGGACCGCCGCCTCGGCCGCCATGCGCGCCGGCCGCGGCACGAAGGCCTCGCGCGGCACGCGCGGATCGTCGGCCAGCTTCTCGACCGCTTCATAGCGTTCGGAAAGCTTCTCTCTCACCGCCTGATCGGTCGTCATGATGTTGAAATCGTTGTCGGAAAAACCCGCCTGAAGAAGCTTTTCGACGGCCTTCTCGAGGGTCGCGACATCGTCGAAGACGGCCGCCACCTCTCGGGCGGGGTATGTGGCAAGCTTCTGGGTCATGGTTTCGTCTCCTTCCTTCTTCATCCCGGTTCGATCGCGATCGCCGGTGTCTTGCGCCCCGATCCGGGGCGATGTTTCCCCGGCGTTATGTTAATTATCTGCGCACGGCAGGCGCGCGTCTCAAGGGGGGCCGCGGGCAGTGGGTCGATTTGCGCGCAGAGGCCGGGGCAGGGGCGCGGCAAGGGACACCGGACCCGCCATGCGGGAAGGCGGAAGGGGTGAAGGGGCGCGCGGGCCGTCGGGCGGTCTTGGCCGGCGTGGCGGCGCGGGGGCCGGGTGGCCGGGGGA
>RFGD01000201.1 GCA_003696705.1 Alphaproteobacteria bacterium
CCCCGGATCTGGCCCGAGATCGGGGTGACGCTTGGTGCCGTCCGGGTCGCGAATGCGCCCTGGGCGGGAGAGGCGCCCATGCTCTCGGCCAAGGCGCTGAGCGTGGGGGTCGATCCGATGGAACTTCTGCGAGGCCAGGTCCGCGTGCGGCGCCTGAGGCTTGAAGAACCCGTCATAAATCTGGTCATCGACGAGAACGGCCGCGGCAACTGGGCCATGGCGGGCGCCGAAGTGCCGGACGGGTCGGCCGGGGCCGACGCGGGTGCCGAGGCCGACGCAGCTGCAACCATCCCCGCCATCGACGAGGCGATTGTCATTGGCGGAACGCTGCGAATTGACGATCGTCAGCGTGGGCAGGTGACGACGGTAACGGACGTCTCGCTGCGGCTTGCGCTGCCCGATCCTGACAGGACGGCCCGCGTCGAGATGACGGGCGCGGTCGAGGGGCAGAAGGTGAAGTTCGAGGCGCGCCTTGAAGGGCCGGCGGCGCTTCTGGCCGGAGAGGTCCGTCCCCTTGGTCTCGAAGTCGCTGCCGGTGGCTCCGCGATCGCCCTGGATGGGCGTCTTGGCGTCCAGCCCATGGCGTTCGATGGCACGGTGACGGCCAGGATCGTGGACGATGCGCCTTTCGCCGTGGCCGGTCTTTCGCGACCCGCGCTTCCGCAGGGGCTCGGGCAGCGCCGCATCGAGGCCGAGGGCCGCGTGACACTGGCGTCGGCCGGAACCCTTCATCTGCGCGAGGGCGTGATCGCGCTCGACGACAACCGGTTCTCGGCGAACGTCGATTTCGACCCGACCGGGAAACGGCCGCGGATCGCCGGACATGTGGTCGCCGAGGCGCTGGATCTGACGGCGCTGGGCGCCGGTGGCGGTGACGCGGGTGGGGCCTCGTCGGCCGCCGGGGCGCAGGCGGGCTGGCCGACGGACCCGATCAACGTCTCGGGCATGGACGCGGTCGACGCCGTCGTTTCCTTCCGTGCGCGGGCGATCGATCTTGGCGTGATGCGCCTTGGCGAGACGACGCTTGATGCCGAACTTGACGCCGGCCGGCTTGCCATCGACCTGAAGGATATCGGCCTTTACGAGGGAAGGACCTCGGGCCGGGTCATCATCAACGCGCGCAAGGGGCTTTCGGTCAGGACCAATCTCCAGGTTGCGGGGGTCTCGACCTCGCCGCTTCTGGCCGATCTGGCGGATTATGACCGGCTGGTGTCGAAGCTGGACGCGGATGTCCGGCTGTCGGGAAAGGGCGGCAGCGTCGACGCCATCATGAAATCGCTGACGGGCGACGGCCGCTTCACCCTCGGCAAGGGAGAGATCCTCGGGTTCGACCTCGTCGGGATGATAACCCACCTGGACGCTTCGTGGCGGGGCGAGGGGGCGAAGACGATCTTCGACGAGATCGCCGGGACGTTCACCGTGAACAGGGGGGTCCTGACGAACGATGATCTGGCGTTCGAGGCGCCGCTTCTGAAGGCGTCGGGGGCGGGGACGGTCGATATCGGGCGGCGCCTCGTCGACTATCGCATCACGCCCGTGGCCCTTCAGGGCGCCGATGGGACCGGGGGCGTCACCGTGCCGGTCGTCATCAAGGGGCCCTGGTCCGATCCTGCCATTCGCCCGGATCTTGGCGGAGTCGCAGCCGGGTCGCTGGGTCAGGACGCCAAGACCGCCGTCGAAGGGGTGAAATCCACGGTCAAGGAAAAGGTCCGCAAGGAACTGGGCGTGCCCGAGGGCCAACCGGTCGATCCCGACGCGGCGGTCAAGGAAAAGCTGAAGAACGAGGTTTCGAAGGGGCTTCGGAACCTTCTGGGCGGAAACTAGACGCGCCGACGCCACCCCGGCACACGCCCCCCCCCCGGCACGACCGGCCGCGTCAGGCGGGGGCGGTGCGGGCTTGACGCCTCGCGGTCAGCCCGCCGGCCGGCGGACGCGTGGCATCCGATCAAGGGCCCGGGGTCGTGCGGCTTGTGGCCGGCCACGCGGAAGCGCGGCGGCCGAAGGGCTCAGCGCCGTCTGTCGCGGCGCGAGGACATCGGCTGGTAGGCGACCGAGACGTGGGCCTCGCAATAGGGCTTTCCGGGCTGCGAGGGCAGGCCGCAGAACCAGAATTCCTCGGTCGCGGGATCCCCGATCGGCCATTTGCAGGTCCGCTCCGTCAACTCCATGAGCGACAGCTTGCGGGCCCGCTTCTCGACCTCGCGCACCGAGGCCAGGGCCTCCGGGCTCACGTCGTTTGCCGACGGCTGCGGCGGCAGCGGCTGACCGGCGGGGACAACCTTTCGCGCGGGCTGGGCGGCCGCGGGCGCCGGGGCGCTGGCGGGCGTTTCGGCGGGCTTTGCGGGTTTCTCGGCCTCGGCGGCCTTTGCCGTCTTTCGCGCGGCCGGCTTGGCCTTGCGTGGCGGCGTCTCGGGCGCCGGGGCGGCGGCCGCGCCTGCGGCCGGGCTCCGGTTCGACAGGCCGAGCCGGTGCACCTTCCCGATCACCGCATTGCGGGTCACGCCGCCAAGCTCCTTGGCGATCTGCGAAGCCGACTTTCCTTCGGCCCAGAGTTTCTTGAGGAGCTCGACACGCTCTTCCGTCCAGGACATCTTTCACCCAATCTGATGATTGACCGCCGCCGGGCGTCCGAAAGCGGGCCCGGTCGGCAGCGTCATTGCGTTGCCCCTTATTGTATTCTCTGGCCGCCGAGTTACAAGGCCACGAGGAAGATTGCATCGGGTTGCCCATGACCGAAACCGCCGCATCCCCCGCGTCCGCCACCGAAGGCGCCGAAGCCCCCCGCATGGGTGTGCGGCGCTTCGGGCGCGTGAACTGGCTGGGGCTCTGGACCTTGTCGCTCAGAGAGGTGCGGCGATTTCTCGCCGTGTGGACGCAGACGCTTCTGGCGCCCCTGGTCACGGCCGGGCTGTTCATCACCATCTTCTCGCTGGCCATCGGGCCGGGGCGGGGGGCGGTGATGGGCGTGCCCTTCCTGGCCTTTCTGGTGCCTGGGATCCTGACGATGACGGTCATCCAGAACGCCTTCGCCAACACGTCGTCTTCGATCATGATCTCGAAGGTGCAGGGCAACATCGTCGATACGCTCATGCCGCCGCTTTCGCCGCTCGAGATCCTCCTGGGCTACATCGCCGGCGCCGTCGCCCGCGGCGCGCTTGTCAGCCTTGCGATCATCGTGGTCATCTTCCCCGTCGTCGGCGTGGGCGTGGCCCACCCGCTCTGGGTGGCGGCGTTCATCGTTCTGGGCTCGGCCCTTCTGGGCGGGCTTGGCGTCCTGGCCGGGATCTACGCGACGAAATTCGATCAGATGGCGGCGATCACCAATTTCATCATCACGCCGCTCTCCTTCCTGTCGGGAACGTTCTATTCGACCTCCATCCTGCCGCCCGGGATCCGGGCCGCGACCCATGCGAACCCCGTCTTCTACCTCATCGACGGCGTCCGTTTCGGCGTTCTGGGCCGGTCCGACAGCGCGCCCCTCATCGGCCTTCTGGTGGTGAGCGCTGTGACGGCGGCGGTCCTCGGGCTTTCCTGGCACTGGCTGCGCACGGGCTACAGGCTGAAGTCGTGAGGGGGTTTACATTGCGGCAACCGGGCGCTAGGCGGGGGGCATGACGAACGCCGTTCAGATATCTTACCTGCGACGCCGACGCGGCCGGATCTGACCCGCCGCGCCTTCCGGCGCATCCGTTCGTCCACCCTGCCTACCACCCATACTCTGGCCACACAGGTTGACCACGCCATTCGGCTCGGGCATCCAAGGGCCTGCACTTGAAGGGAAACACGCCATGATTGCGCCTGTCCTGCCTACCTATTCGCGCGCGCCCCTCTCGTTCGTCGAGGGAAAGGGCGTCTGGCTGACAGAGGCCGGCGGCCGCCGATACCTTGATCTTGGCGCCGGGATCGCGGTGAACGCGCTCGGCCATGCGCACCCCAAGCTGGTCGCCGCGCTGACCGAGCAGGCCGGGCGGTTGTGGCACGTGTCGAACCTCTACGAGATCCCGGGGCAGGAGGCGCTTGCCCGCCGGCTTGTCGATGCGACCTTTGCCGACACGGTGTTCTTCACCAACTCGGGCACCGAGGCCTGCGAACTTGCGATCAAGATGGTCCGCCGGCACTGGCACGATCGGGGCCAGCCCGAACGCACGACGATCATCGCCTTCGAGGGTGCCTTTCACGGCCGTTCGATCGGCGCGATCTCGGCGGCGGGCGCGGAAAAGCTGACAAAGGGTTTTGCGCCGCTTCTGCCCGGCTTCCGGCACGTGCCCTTTGGCGATATCGACGCCGTTCGCGCCGCGGTCGACGAGACCACGGCCGCGATCATCGTCGAACCCATTCAGGGCGAGGGCGGTATCCGCCCGGCCCCGGAAGGCTTCCTTGCGGCCCTGGACGAGATCCGGCAGCGCACGGGTGCCCTTCTGATCTTCGACGAAGTGCAATGCGGGATGGGGCGCAGCGGCCGGTTGTTCGCCCATGAATGGGACGGCGTCTTTCCCGATGTCATGATGGTCGCCAAGGGGATCGGCGGCGGGTTCCCGCTTGGCGCCGTCCTTGCGACCGAGGATGCCGCCTCGGCAATGACGGCGGGCTCGCATGGGTCGACCTATGGCGGCAACCCGCTGGCCATGGCGGTCGGAGCGGCCGTGATGGACGAGATCTGCCAGCCGGGCTTTCTTGACGACGTCTCGCGGCGCGCCGGCCGGCTGGCCCAGGGGCTGGCGGCGCTGGTCGCCGGGCACCCGGCCGTGTTCGAGGGCGTGCGGGGGCGCGGGCTCATGCTGGGCCTTCGCTGCCGGGTGCCGAATACCGACGTGGTCGCGGCGGGTTACAGCGCCGAGGTGCTGACCGTGCCGGGCGGCGACAATGTCGTGCGCATCCTGCCGCCGCTTGTCATCACCGAAGACGAGATCGACGAGGCGCTTGCCCGTCTCGATCGTGCGGCTTCGGCGCTTGGCACGCCGGGTTGAGAAGCGCGGCCGTCAATCCTACCTCATCATTTCCGAACAAGAAGACAACGCATGAGACACTTTCTGGACATCCACAAGACGGACCGCGAGGATCTCAGGTCCATCATCGACGAAGCCCGGCGGATCAAGGACAAGCGCAACGGCCTGCCGAAGGCCGCGCCCGATGACGAGCTGCCGCTTCAGGGGCGGATGGTCGCGCTCATTTTCGAGAAACCGTCCACGCGGACCCGGGTGTCCTTCGACGTGGGCGTGCGCCAGATGGGCGGCGAGACCATGGTCCTGTCGGGGGCTGAGATGCAGCTTGGTCATGGCGAGACGATTGCCGACACGGCGCGGGTCCTGTCGCGGTATGTGGACATGATCATGATCCGCACCTACGAGGAGGCGACGCTTCTCGAAATGGCCGAATACGCCGACGTGCCGGTCATCAACGGCCTGACCAACCGGACGCATCCGTGCCAGATCATGGCCGACGTCCTGACCTTCGAAGAGCATCGCGGCCCCATCGCCGGGCGCAAGGTGACGTGGCTTGGCGACGGCAACAACGTCTGTGCCAGCTTCCTGCATGCGGCGGGGCAGTTCGGGTTCGATTTCACCTTCTCGGGGCCGCCGCCGCTTGACCCCGAGGCCGAGTTCATCCAGTTCGCGCGCGACCAGGGCGTGCGGGTCGAGATCGAGCGCGACCCGGTCAAGGCCGTCGAGGGCGCCGATCTTGTCGTCACCGACACATGGGTGTCGATGCACGACCCGCAGTCGGCCCGCGAGCGGCGCCACAACATGCTGCACCCCTATCAGGTGAACGCCGAGCTCATGGCCCACGCCAAGCCCGATGCCCTGTTCATGCACTGCCTGCCCGCGCATCGCGGCGACGAGGCGACTTCCGAGGTCATGGACGGGCCGCAGTCGGTCATCTTCGACGAGGCGGAAAACCGCCTGCACGCGCAGAAGGCCATCATGCGCTGGTGCCTCGGGGCCTGAGCGCGGCGGGC
>RFGD01000202.1 GCA_003696705.1 Alphaproteobacteria bacterium
CCTCGTTGCGGACGAGCCCGCTCCTTGCGCCGCTTCCGGGCGTCTTCATCAATACGCTGCCCGTGCGCATCGCCTTGAACGGACGCGAGCCCATTGCCGAACTTGCCCGGCGGACGCAGACCGCGTTGTCCGAGGCGCTCGACCACGCGGGCCTGCCTTTCGACCGGATCCTGCGCGCCGCCGGAATTGCCCATCCGGCCGTGCACAGCGGGCCCGCACTTGTCAATTTCGACTTCCGCGACGGCTTCTTCGACCGGATCGAGGTGGGCCCGGTCGCGATCGAGGCGTTCCCCTCGCGCCTTGCCGAACGGATCCACGACCTGTCGATCTCGATCCTTGGCGGGCCCGAGGGCTGGCGGCTTGGTATCACCTACAACGGCGCGCGCTTTGCCGACACCGGCGTCGCGCGGATGGCCAGGGCGCTAGAGGCGCGCCTGTCCGCGGTGCTCGACGATCCTGACGCGGTCCTGCCCGAAAGGCCGCAGGGACGCGTGGCCGCGCCCGCTTCGCCGCCGGACCATCAGCGGATGGCGGCCCTGTGGGCGAGCGTGCTGGGCCGCCCGGCGGCCGGGCCCGACGACAATTTCTTCGACCTCGGAGGCTATTCGATACTTCTGTTGCGGCTGGCCGTGGCCATCGAGCGCGAATTCGGCGTGCGGGTCGAGGTGCCGGCGCTTCTGGCCGCGCCGACGCTTCGGGGCATGGTAGATGCGGTGCGCCGTGCAGGGGCCGAGCGGGAAACCCTGGCGGCGACCTCGCCGAAGGGGTGGTGGCAGGCGGAGGTGCTGCGCAGGGGCCATCCGGGCGGGCCGATTCTCCTCACGGTGAACCAGGTCTTCCTCTTCCGCCGGATCGCCGAACTCATGGATGACCGCGTGACGGTCGCAAGCCTTTCCATCGGCGTTTCCCCGACCGTCCTGGCCGCCGAGGGCGCAGAGATCCCCGACCTTGCCCGCGATGCCGCGGCGCTCGTGCGGGCGCATTATCAGGGCCGGGTTCTCGGACTTTGCGGACATTGCGTGGACGGGCTCGTGGCGATGCATGTCGCCCACGAGCTTTCCGACGCGAATCTCGCGTTTGCCACCATGGTCGATACCTGGGCGCCCGAGGCGCTGGCCGCCCGGTCGGCTGCCGCAAGGCTCGGACATGCCTGGGCCGAACGCCTCGGGCGCTGGCGCCATCACCTGCGGCGGTTCCGTGAAGGGCAGGAAAGCTGGTCGGACCTGGCCTCTCAGGTGGGGCCGCTTGGGGCCGCTTTCCGGGCCCTCGGCCGCCTGCCCCCGCCCGAGCCCGAGGCCGAGCGCTTGCGCGCCCTCAACCGCCATCTTGCGGCGCTGTCGGAAGGCACCCGGTCGCCCGAGGTCACGGGCGAAGTTGCCATCGTGGCGACCGGAAGTCACCGCAGGGCGGCAGCCGGGTCGCTTTTGGGGTGGCGCGGGAAGCTTCCGCCGGGCACGCCCGTCATCCCGGTCCCCGGCTGGCACGAACAGGCGCTGATGGACACGGGCGCGGCCGATATCGCGAACCTTCTCGCGCGGCGGCTTCTGGCCCGCGCGGAGCAGCCGAGGGCGCGCCGGTGACCGAGCCGCCGCGACCCGTCCGGTTGGCTCTTGCGCTCGTGCCCGGCAGGCGGCTTGCCGGTTGGCAGGCGCGCCTTGTCGACCGTCTGGCGGCCGACCCCCTTGTCACCCTTGCCGGGCGCGTCTCGCTGCCCCGGCCGGGGACTGCGGCGGCCGGGCGCATGGCGCCTCTCGCGGCGATCGAAGAGCGGGCGCTTGCCTTCCATCTTCCGCGGTATGACACGGCCCGCGCGGCGGCGCTGGTCGCCGGGTTGGCCGAGATCGAGGGCCGGTCGCCCGCCTGCGACGCCATCCTCCGCCTGACCGGGGAAGGGCCCGCCGCCCCCGAAGCGGCCGTGCCGACCCTGTTTCTTCGCATCGAGGGAGAGCCCGTCGACCGGGCCGGCCTGGCTTGCCGACGCGCCGCGGCCGGGGCTGCCGACCTTGTCGCGGTCGATCTGGTCGAGGCGCGCGGCGACGGGACCGAGGCGTGCCTGGACGGCGCCCTCTACAATCCGAAGTTCAGCGCCGCGGCAACGGCGGAATTCGTGCTCGAAAAGGCGTTGCTTCTTGTCGAACGTGCCCTTCACCGGCGGGCGCGCTACGGGCCGGACGGGTCGGATTGCCCGCCCATCCGGGCGCCAGCCCGGGAACCGGCGCGGCTTCTGCCCTATCTGGGACATCTCGGCGCCGAGACGCTTGGCCGCTCGCGCTTCGGCAGCCGCATGAAACGGCGCCGCGAGCACTGGCGGCTTCGCGTCGGGCGCGGGGCGGCCGATACGCTCGATCCGGCCGACACCTATCCCGCCGAGCGCTTTCGCTACTGCATGGCCGATCCGTTCCCCTTCGCACATGGGGGACGGACCTACCTGTTCTACGAAGCCCACGGGCGCGACGGCGGGCCGGCCTGGATCGAGGTCGCGGTGGTCGACGGGCGCCGGCTTGTGCGGCTCGGCGAGGCTGTGCGGACCGACTACCATCTGTCCTTCCCCTTCGTGTTCCGTGACGGAGAGGACATCTACATGATCCCGGAAACCCAGTCGGTGGCGCGGCTCGAGCTTTGGAAGGCCATCGAGTTTCCGCTTGTCTGGCAGCGCTGGCGCATCGCGCTCGAGGGCTCCTATCCCGCCGACAGCGTCCTCTTCGTGCACCGGGGCGCGTGGTGGCTTCTGTCCAACATCTCGGACCACTTCGCGTTTCAGGAGCATTCGAGCGAACTGTACGCCTTCCGCGTCGACGGCCCGGCCCTGCGTCGCATCGAGCCCCATCCGGACAATCCGGTCGTCATCGGTTCGGATCGGGCGCGCAACGCCGGCGCGCCGTTTCGTCGGGACGGCCGGCTGTTCCGCCCGGCCCAGGAAAACGCCGGCCAGCGGTACGGCCGCGCCGTGCGGCTCATGGAGATCACCCGGCTCGACGAAGAGGCCTATGCCGAGCACGAGGTCTGCAGGATCGGCCCCGAAGCCATTCCGGGCGCCTTGGGCCTTCACCATCTTGGTGTCCTTGACGACGATGACCGCCTGTTTCTGGATGTGGCCTTCCGCGGCTAGCCGGGACGAGCGGCAGACGGTTCACGCGACCGGCGGCAATGGGATATGCTTCTCCTATGGAGCATGGCAGCGGCCGATTCGGGCCGTGCAGGTATTTCGCCGTGCGCCGGGGGATTTCGAATGTTTCTTGTCGCTGCGAGCATTTCCAGCGGACGGCGTCTTGTGTCCGCAGTTTTCCGGGGCCTTCAGGGCATCGCATTCGTGGTCGGGGGGGCGCTGCTTCTGCCGGTTGTCGCGGTCGCAGGCGGCAGCGACGGATACCTTCTCAGTATCGGCGACGAACTCTATTTCGACATCCTGGACGATCAGGAACCCGGTGCCCAATACGCCATCGGTGACGACGGCACGGTGCGGCTTCCGTTCATCGGCGGGGTCCCCGTGGCCGACCTGCCCCTTGGCGTCGTCCGCGAGAAGATTCGCCGCCTCTACGTCGAGAACGAGATCTTCCGCGATCCCGCGATCGAACTGTCGGTGGCCAGCTATCGCCCGATCTTCGTCTATGGGGACGTCAAGACGCCGGGGTTCTACGATTTCCAGCCCTATCTGACCGCCGAGCAGGCGGTCGGCCTTGCCGGCGGGCCGATCCTGTCCTCGAGCAACGCCGAAGACCGCATGCTTCAGCGCCGCGCGCTCGAGGCCGATCTCGAAGCCATCGACATCGACCTTGCCCGCACCTCGGCGGTGCTGGCCCGATTGACGGCAATGATCGGCGACCGAGAGACGGTTCAGTGGTCGGACGTTCCCCAGTCGGTGCGCGCCGTGCTGGCGCGCGAACTCTTCGAGGGCTTCGCCGCCACCGAGGCCGAGATCCTTGACGTCGAGACGTCGAACTATCGGCGCCAGCGCGCCCTTCTCCAGCGCACGATCGCGCAGGCGGAAAAGGAAATCGCGCTTCTCGATCAACAGCTTGCCGGACGCGAGAAGATCGTCGCGCAGGCCCGCGAGGAACTTGCGCGCGCCAGGACCCTTGTCGCCCGTGGCATCCAGCCACGGTCGGCCGAGGTCGAGGCCACCCGCAACCTGACCGAAAGCGAGGCCAGGTATTTCGAGGTGAAGGAGCGCCAGTCGGGCGTGCGCCGCCAGCTTGACGGGCTGAACCGCGAACTCGTTGCCCTCGACAGCCAGCGTCAGGAAGATCTCCGCGGCGAGTTGCAGGCCCGCCTTGCCGAGTTGCAGAAACTGATGAGCCGGCGCGAAAGCGTTGCCGACCGGCTCGAACTCATTCGCGCCTGGTCCCGGGCCGCGCCGGCCGCGTCCTCTCTGGCACGCGTGTCCTATTCGGCCCGGCGCCGGATGAAGGGGGGCGGCAGTCGGCTGGTTGCGCTGTCGGCCTCTGACGAGCTGTTGCCCGGCGATGTCCTCATGGTTTCGATCCTGCCGCCCGCCGATTCGAGGCCGAGCCAATGAGCGACTACCGCGCAATGCTCGCCGACCGGCGGTCGGAGGCCGAACAGGGCCGCGGGCCGGCGTTCGCCGAAGACGACCGCATCGGGCTTGACCAGCTTTGGCGAATTGTCCGCGGTGGCCGCCTCGTCATACTTGGCGCGTTCCTTCTGGCGCTCTTGGTCGGCGGGCTCTACGTGGCGCTTGCGCCGCCCGTCTACGAGGCGACGGCGCGCCTCATCCTCGACACGCGCCAGAAGCGACTGACCGACAGCGAGATGGTGGTCTCGAACCTCGAGGTGTCGACACAGGTCGTCGCCGGCGAGGTGGAATCGATCCGCTCGAACGTTCTTGTCGGCAAGGTGGTCGATCGGCTGGGCCTGACGGCAGAGCCCGAATTCTCGCCCCCTGAAGGGCAGGGCACGGCGTGGTCGGATGCCGAGCGCCGACGGTTTGCGATCGACCGTGTCCAGAAGCAGCTCGGTGTCTCTCAGGTCGGCATTTCCTATGCCATCGAGATCCATTTCCGCGCGCATGATCCCGTTCTTGCCGCGCGCGTCGCCAATGCGCTTGCCGAAGAGTACATCCAGGAAACGATCAGCGCCAAACGCGAGGCGACCCGGCAGGCGACGGCGCTTCTCGAGGAACGCATCGCCGAGCTCAGCCGGCAGGTCGAGGCCGCCGACGAGGCTGTCGTCGAATACAGGAAGTCGCTCATCGCCGAGGTGGGTTCGGACAAGGCCGGAACGGGGCAACTGATGGCCGAACTGAACTCGGCCCTTGTCGCCGCCACGTCCCAGCGTGCCGACGCCGAAGCCCGGTTCGCCACGGTGCGCCAATTGTTCGAACAGGGCGGCCTTTCGGCCATCCGCAACGTCCTGACCTCGCCGCTGCTCGAGCGGTTGGCGCCGCTGCGCGCCGAACTGGCCGGCGAGATGGCGCAGCGCGCGATCACGCTTGGCCCCCGCCACCCCGAGATGGTGCGCCTCAGCGCCCAGTTGGCCGACCTGGACCGGGCGATCGATGCCGAGCTGTCCCGGCGCATGGAAGAGATGCGCTCTGAGATCGACGCGCTGGCCCGCCGCGAAACAGAGCTTCGCGCCCAGATCGCCCGGGCCGAGGCCCGCCAGGCCGAATATGATCGCCGCGCCGTCCGCCTGTCCCAGCTCGAACGGACGGCCGACGCCACGCGGCTCGTCTACGAGGATTTTCTCTCTCGGTTCAAGGAGATCAGCGGCCAGATCGAATTCCAGCCGGCCGAGGCCCGCCAGATCGCCGTCGCCGCCGTCCCGCAAGAGCCGGCGGCGCCGCGCAAGGCCATCGTCATGGCCATGGCCGGCGCGTTCGGCCTGTCGGCCGGCATAGCGGTTGTCTTCATCCGGGCGGCGACGCAAAGGCCGATCACTTCGGCCGGTGCGCTGGCGCGCATCACGCGCCGCCCCGTTCTTGCCGTCCTGCCCTACCTCGAGCGGGCCTTGCGCCTTGTGCCCTTCGCACGGCCGCGGATCCGTCCCGAAAGCCAGGCTGCCTTCAACGAGGGTATCCGCACGCTGCGCACGCGGCTCTTTGCGAACCGATCCATGGCGACGCCAAAGGTGCTCATGATTTCCTCGGCGCTGCCGGGCGAGGGCAAGTCCACCGTTGCCGTCGCGCTGGCCGCGTCGCTTCGTGACGTCTCCCAGTCGGTTCTTCTGATCGATGCCGACCTGCGCCGGTCGCGGCTGCGCCGGACACTGGCGCTTGAACGCACCGATGCCTGCCTCGTCGACTATCTCGAGAACGGCCGCCGCGCGACGAAAAGCCTTGTGCAGACGTCGGCCGAGCCCGCGATCGACATCATCGCGCCGATGCGCCTGACCGACCAGGCGGCCGATCTTCTCGCCTCCGAGAACTTCCGCTCTCTCGTCACCTTCATGTCGCTGCGCTACGACGTGATCATCATCGACGCGCCGCCGGTCGTGAACATCTCGGACGCGCTGACGCTGGCGCCGCACGCGGACGCGACGATGCTCGTCGTGCGCGCCAACCACACCAATGCCAGCCTTGTCGAGGCCGCGACGGCCCGCCTCGAGGACGCGGGCGCCGTCGTCGTCGGCAGCGTCCTTTCGCAGGTCCGGCGCAACGATGCGACGGATTCCGAGCTTTATGGCTACTCCTATTACTACTGATCGGGAACCGATGCGCGTCGCCGTGGTCCATTACTGGCTTGTCGGGATGCGCGGCGGAGAGCGCGTCCTCGAAGAGATCCTCGCCATGTTTCCGCAGGCCGAGATCTTCACCCATGTCGCAGCCCCCTCCGCGCTCTCGGCGCGGGTGAACGCCCATCCGATCCACGAGACGCGCGTAGCACGGCTGCCGGGGGCAAGGCGGCACTATCAGAAGTATCTCGGCTTCATGCCGCGCGCCCTGGAAGAGCTGGACCTTTCGGGCTTCGATCTTGTCATCTCCTCCGAAAGCGGCCCGGCCAAGGGCGTGATCGTCCCGCCGGGGGTCCCGCACATAGCCTATGTGCATTCGCCCATGCGTTATATCTGGGACCACTACCCGGCCTACCGGGCGCGCCTCGGGCCGGTCGGTCGCGTCGTATTCTCGCGCCTTGCCCACCGGTTGCGGCAATGGGACGTCACCTCGGCCGCCCGGGTCGACCGGATCGTCGCCAATTCGGCCTTCGTCGCCGAGCGCGTTCGCCGCTTCTGGCGCCGCGAGGCGGACGTCGTGCACCCGCCCGTGGACCTCGGGCGCTTTCGCCCGGCACCCGACGGCACGCCGCGACGGCACTTCCTCTTCGTGTCGGAACTCGTTCCCTACAAGCGCGCCGATCTGGTCATCGAGGCCTTCAGGGGGCTTGATCTTCCCCTTCTGGTGGTCGGCGACGGCCCCGAGCGCGCGCGGCTTCAGCGCGATCTGCCGGACAATGTGCGTCTTCTGGGCCGCGTGCCCGCCGCGGAACTCGCGTCGCTCTATCAGGGCGCACGGGCGCTCGTCTTCCCGGCCGAGGAGGACTTCGGCATCACGCCTGTCGAGGCGATGGCCTCGGGCACGCCGGTGATCGCCTACGGCCGGGGCGGAGCGACCGAAAGCGTTGTCGACGGAAA
>RFGD01000203.1 GCA_003696705.1 Alphaproteobacteria bacterium
GGCTCGGACAACTTCCAGTTCACCAGCCTCATCAGCGATTATCTGTGTCGGACGGGATCGGCCCCCGACTTTTTCGAGATGAAGACCCCGGCCAACCCGAACGCGCACCGCCGGCGGCAGGCCTACCTGAAGGCGATGGAGGACTTCGGGGAGGCACCGCACGTCGTCTCGGTCCCGGGCGAGGGGTGGAATTTCGAGGAGATCGGACGTCTCGGGGGGCACGCGACGCTCGAGGACGGCGGTTTCCGAAGCGATACGATCCTGTGCTCGAACGACCGGCTGGCGATCGGGCTTCTGACCGCATGCTACGAGAAGGGAATTCGCGTCGGGCGCGGCGCGGACTGCGCGATTCGGGTCGCGGGGATGGATGGGCACCCCCTCTCGCGCTACACCTGTCCGCCGCTGACCACCGTCGCCCACGACTATGAAGCGGTTTCCGAAAGGGCCGTGGAAGCGCTCCTGTTCTCGCTTGGCGCCGAGCCAAGGCCCTGGAGCGGCACGCGGATCGAGGGAAAGCTCCTGATGCGCGATTCGGCGTGAGCGCAGGAAGTTTTCGCGCGTAAAAATTTTATTGACTGCGCGACAATGTGTTTCTAGGCTCTCTGCACCACATCCAAGCAGGGAGGTTCCGGATGTTCCTGAAACACACGATTCGCGCTGTTGGCGCGGCGTCGGTCCTTATGGCCGGCACCGCGATGGCCGAGACGATCACGATCGCCACGGTCAACAATGGCGACATGATCCGCATGCAGGGTCTGACCGACGACTTCACGAAGAAGACCGGCATCGACGTCGAGTGGGTGACGCTCGAGGAAAACGTTCTTCGTCAGCGCGTGACCACCGACATCAGCACGAAGGGCGGCGCCTTCGACATCATGACGATCGGCATGTACGAGACGCCGATCTGGGGCGCCAACGGCTGGCTCGTGCCGCTCGACGATCTTCCGGAGAGCTATGACGTCGAGGACATCCTGCCGGCGATGCGCGACGGCCTCAGCCATGACGGCACGCTCTATGCGGCGCCGTTCTACGGCGAGAGCTCGATGCTCATGTATCGCACCGACCTCATGGAAAAGGCCGGTCTGACGATGCCGGAAGAGCCGACCTGGGAGTTCATCCGCGAGGCGGCACGGAAGATGACCGACCGCGAGCATGGCATCAACGGCATCTGCCTTCGCGGCAAGGCCGGTTGGGGTGAAGGTGGCGCTGTCATCACCGTCGTCGCCAACTCGTTCGGCGCGCGGTGGTTCGACATGGACTGGAACGCCCAGTTCGACACGCCCGAGTGGAAAGAGGCGCTCACCTTCTTCGTCGACATGATGAATGAATCGGGCCCCGAAGGCTATGCCACGAACGGCTTCAACGAGAACCTGAGCCTCTTCCAGCAGGGCAAGTGCGGCATGTGGATGGACGCGACCGTCGCGGCATCCTTCGTGACGAACCCGAAGGACTCGACCGTGGCCGACAAGGTCGGCTTCGCCATGGCGCCGCACAAGGAAGGCGTCTCGAAGAAGGCGAACTGGCTCTGGGCCTGGGCGCTGGCCATCCCGGCGGGCACCCAGAAAGAGGACGCGGCCAAGAAGTTCATCGAGTGGGCGACCTCCAAGGACTACCTTGCGCTGGTGGCCTCGAAAGAGGGCTGGGCGAACGTTCCGCCGGGCACGCGCAAGTCGCTCTACGAGAACCCGGAATACGGCAACATTCCGTTCGCGCAGATGACGCTCAAGTCGATCCTCGCGGCCGATCCGAAGCACTGCTGCGAGAAGCCGGTGCCCTACACGGGTATCCAGTTCGTGGCCATCCCCGAGTTCGCCGGTATCGCGACCGAGGTGAGCCAGGAGTTCTCGGCCGTCTACGCCGGCCAGCAGTCGGTTGACGAGGCGCTCGCCAAGGCCCAGGCGCTGACCAACGACGCCATGGAGGCGGCGGGCTACCGCTAAGCCCTTCCTCCCCGCCGGGGGCGGCGCCATCCAGGCTGGCCGCCCTCGGCAACCTCTGACCGACCCGACCCGATTTTGCGCTAGGATACGTCCTGCCCCAGGTTGCCCATGTGGCGCGACCGGCAAAGGAGGATTTCGTCATGGCTACCCGGCACTCCCGTTCCGCCGCCCGTCTGATGATGGCGCCTGCGGTGATCCTTCTTCTCGGCTGGATGCTTGTGCCGCTGACGATGACGCTCTGGTTTTCGTTCCGGAAGTATCTGCCGCTGAGGGGCGGCGACCTCGGCTGGGTCGGCTTCGAGAACTACGTCCGTTTCGTCAAGTCGGCCTCATTCTGGCCTTCGGTCCAGGCGACGATGACGCTGGTCGTCGGCGTCCTTGTCATCACGGTGGTGGTCGGCATCCTTCTGGCCCTTCTTCTCGATCAGCCGATGTGGGGGCAGGGCGTCGTGCGGATCCTGGTGATCGCCCCGTTCTTCGTCATGCCGACCGTTTCGGCGCTGGTGTGGAAGAACCTGATGCTGGACCCGATCAACGGTTTCTTCGGCCATCTCGCGCGGTCGCTGGGGCTGCAACCCGTTGACTGGCTCAGTCAGGCCTCGATGCCCTCGATCATCATGATCGTCTCGTGGGAATGGCTGCCGTTTGCCACGCTCATCCTTCTGACCGCGTTTCAGTCGCTCGACAGCGAACAGCTCGAGGCCGCCGAGATGGACGGCGCCGGCCCGGTCGCGCGGTTCTTCTACATCATGGTGCCGCATCTGGCGCGCGCGATCACCGTCGTGATCCTTATCCAGACGATCTTTCTTCTGTCGATCTTCGCCGAAATCTTCGTCACGACCGGCGGCGCCTTCGGGACCAAGACCCTGACCTACCTGATCTATCAGCGGGTCCTTGAAAGCCAGAACGTCGGCCTCGGCTCGGCCGGGGGCGTGTATGCCATCATCCTTGCCAACATCGTTGCGATCTTCCTGATGCGCATCGTCGGCAAGAACCTGGACGCCTGAGGAGGGAGCGAACATGGCACGTGCCGTAAAGACCCGTCGCAAGGCACTGAACACCGCGCTTGCCTGGGCTGTCGGAGTTCTCATCTTCTTTCCGATCCTCTGGGTCGTGGTCCTGTCCTTCAAGACCGAAGGCGACGCCATCAAGACCCCGCTCGAGGTGCTGACCGCGCCCTGGACGGTCGAGAGCTATGGCGTCGTGCAGGAGCGCTCGGACTACGTGAAGCACTTCTTCAACTCGGTCGTGATCTCGGTCGGCTCGACGCTTCTGGGCCTTCTGGTCGCGGTGCCTGCCGCCTGGTCGATGGCCTTCGTGCCCTCGAAGCGGACGAAGGATATCCTGATGTGGATGCTCTCGACCAAGATGCTTCCGGCGGTCGGCGTCCTCTATCCTATCTATCTTCTGTTCATCCAGCTTGGGCTTCTCGACACGCGTCTCGGGCTCGTCGTCGTGCTCATGCTCATCAACCTGCCCATCATCGTCTGGATGCTTTACACCTACTTCCGAGAGATCCCCGGCGAGATCCTGGAGGCTGCGCGCATGGACGGGGCGGGCCTCCGGGAGGAGATCCTCTACGTTCTCACGCCGATGGCGGTGCCGGGCATGGCCTCGACCGTGCTTCTGAACGTGATCCTGGCCTGGAACGAGGCTTTCTGGACGCTCAATCTCACCGCGGCCAAGGCGGGTCCCCTCACGGCGTTCATCGCCAGCTATTCGAGCCCCGAGGGCCTGTTCTACGCCAAGCTCAGCGCCGCCTCGACCATGGCCATCGCGCCGATCCTCATCCTTGGCTGGTTCAGCCAGAAGCAACTTGTGCGCGGCCTGACCTTCGGCGCCGTCAAGTAAGGAAGAATACCCATGGGACGCATCGTTCTGGACAAGGTGACCAAGACCTTCGGCAACGTCGAGGTAATTCCGCCGCTGGATCTGACCATCGAGGACGGAGAGTTCTGCGTCTTCGTCGGGCCGTCGGGATGCGGCAAGTCCACGCTTCTTCGGCTGATCGCCGGGCTCGAGGATGTGACGTCGGGACGGGTGTTGATCGACGACACCGACGCGACCGAGATCCCGCCCGCGAAGCGCGGTCTTGCCATGGTCTTTCAGTCCTATGCGCTCTATCCCCACATGACGGTGCGCAAGAACATCGCGTTCCCGCTGCGCATGGCGGGCCTCGATCAGGCCGAGATCGATCGCCGCGTCGAAGAGGCGGCGAAGGTCCTGAACCTGACCGATTATCTGGACCGGCGGCCGGGGCAGCTTTCGGGCGGCCAGCGTCAGCGCGTGGCCATCGGGCGGGCCATCGTGCGCGAGCCGAAGGCGTTCCTGTTCGACGAGCCCCTCTCGAACCTCGACGCCGCGCTTCGCGTCGGCATGCGGCTCGAGATCTCGGAACTGCACAACCGGCTGGGCACGACGATGATCTACGTCACCCACGACCAGGTCGAGGCGATGACCATGGCCGACAAGATCGTGGTCCTGCGCGCCGGCAACATCGAACAGGTCGGCAGCCCGCTCGAGCTTTACGAGCGGCCGCGGAACCTGTTCGTCGCCGGGTTCATCGGCAGCCCGACCATGAACTTCATCACCGGCCCCGAGGCGGAAAAGCGTGGCGCCGCGACACTGGGCATCCGCCCCGAGCACATCCGCGTCGGCGAGGGGCTGCCGTGGTCGGGTATCGTGGGCGTGGCCGAGCATCTTGGTTCTGACACCTTCCTGCATGTCCACGACACGGGTCTTGCCGAGACCATTACCGTCCGCGTCCCCGGCGACGTCGAGTTCAAGCATGGCGACCGTGTCGTCTTCGGCCCGGACGAGGCGAAGATCCACCTGTTCGACGCCAACGGGCTCAGGAAGCCATGAAGCGTCTGGTCGGCAGGCACGCGCTGATTACCGGCGGCGCCCGGGGCATAGGACTTGCCATTGCCAAGGCCTACCTTGCCGAGGGTGCGCGGGTCGCGCTTGCCGACATCGATACTGCCAGAGCCAGGGAAGAGGCCGGCGGGCTGGGGCCGGACGCCGTGGCCGTCGAAATGGACGTGAGCCATCAGGACGGGATCGAGGCGGGCGTGGCCCGCGCCGAGGAGGCCCTTGGCCAGATAGATCTTCTGGTCAACAACGCTGCCCTGTTCACGGCCGCCCCGATAACCGAGATCACGCGGGACGACTTCGAGCGCGTCTTTGCCGTCAATGTCGCGGGCGTCCTCTTCACGATGCAGGCCGTGGCGCGGCGCATGATCGAACGAGGCCTTCGCGGGCACATCATCAACATGGCAAGCCAGGCCGGCCGCCGGGGCGAACCGCTCGTGGCCGTCTACTGTGCCTCGAAGGCAGCCGTCATCAGCCTGACACAGTCGGCGGGCCTCAATCTCATCGGCCATGGCATCCACGTGAACGCCATCGCCCCGGGCGTGGTCGAGGGCGAGCACTGGGACGGGGTCGACGCGTATTTCGCCCGCTGGGAAGGCAAGGAACCCGGGCAGAAGAAGAAAGAGGTCGGGGCAGCCGTGCCCTATGGCCGCATGGGCCGGGCCGAGGATCTGACCGGCATGGCGGTCTTTCTTGCCTCGGACGAGGCCGAATACATCGTCGCACAGACCTTCGGCGTGGACGGCGGCAACTGGATGGCATGACATGAGCGCAGCAGCAAAGACCCGGTCCCTTCCGCAACTCGCGCCTGCCATTCTGGACAGGCTGCCGCCGACGGTGCGCCGGCCGGGATACGAGCGCACGCGCCTTTCGGCGGGCGTTCTGCACATCGGGGTCGGCAATTTCCATCGCGCCCACATGGCCGCGTATCTGGACGATCTTTTCGCGCTGGGCCGCGATCACGACTGGGCGATCGTCGGGGCGGGGCTCATGCCTGGCGACGCGCGCCAACGTGCGCGCCTCGCACCGCAGGACTGGCTGTTCACGCTCGTCGAGCTCGACGGCACCCGGAAGGATGCGCGCGTGATCGGCTCCATGATCGACTTCGCACCGACCGAGGCCGAGGCCATCGCGCGCCGCCTCGCCGCGCCCGACATCCGCATCGTCAGTCTGACCATCACGGAAGGCGGCTATTTCACCAATGCCGAGACCGGTGGCTTCGACGCCGGGCACCCTGCCATCCTGGCCGATGCCGCGCAGCCGGACGCGCCGCAAACCGTCTTCGGTGTCCTCCTCAAGGGCCTTCGCCTTCGTCGCGACCAGGGGCTTCCGGCGCCGACGGTCCTGTCCTGCGACAACCTCGAGGGCAACGGGGCCGTGGCCAGGGCGGCGCTGGTCGGGCTTGCGCGCCTGTCCGACCCGGCGCTTGCCGAGTGGATCGAGGCCGAGGCCGCCTTTCCGAACGGCATGGTCGACCGTATCACTCCCGCGACGTCGGATGCCGAGATCCGGATGGTCGAGGAAACCTTCGGCTATCACGATGCGGCGCCGGTCGTCTGCGAGCCGTTTCGTCAGTGGGTCCTCGAAGACCGCTTTGCGCTGGGCCGGCCCGGGCTCGAGGCCGTGGGCGTGCAGTTCGTCGATGACGTCGCGCCCTACGAGCGGATGAAGCTGCGCATCCTGAACGCAGGCCACGCCGCCATCGCCTATCCGGCCGCGCTTCTCGGCCACGTCCATGCCCACGAGGCAATGGCGGATCCCGACATCGCCGCCTGGCTTTCGGCTCTCATGCGCCGCGAGGTCATTCCCGTGCTGCCCCCGATTCCGGGCGAAAGCTACGAAGACTATCTGGAAACCTGCGCGCGGCGCTTTGCCAATCCCGGTGTGCGCGACACCATCGCGCGTCTCTGCCAGGACGGTTCCAGCCGGCAACCGAAATTCGTGTTGCCGACGATCGGCGATGCGCTCGGGAAAGGCGCGCCGATCGAGGGGCTGGCGCTGGAAGTGGCGTTCTGGTGCCGCTATGCCGCGACGGCCGAGGTGCTTGACGACCCGCGCGCCGACCGAATTGGTCCGGCGGCGCGCGCAACCCGCGACGATCCCGCGGCTTTCCTGGCCCTGGCCGACATCTTCGGCCCGCTGTCGTCGGACGCCCGCTTTGCAGAGGCCTTCGGACGGCAGATCCGGCGCCTCTGGACAGAGCCGCCGCGCGACGTCCTGCGCGCCTATCTGGCGCAGGGGTGACGGTCGGACCATGTTGCTCTGTTGTGGCGAAGCGCTGATCGACATGCTTCCGGGCCGGACGGATGCCGGCGAGGACGCCTTCGTCCCCCACGCCGGTGGCGCCGTCTTCAACACGGCCATCGCGCTTGGCCGTCTTGGTGCAAGCGCGGCCATGGTTACGGGCCTTTCCAACGATCTTTTCGGGCAGAAGCTCGAGGCATCCCTTGCCGCGAGCGGCGTCGACGCGACGTTGGCCGTGCGCTCGGACCGGCCGACGACCCTTGCCTTCGTCACGCTGAAGGGGGGACAGGCGAGCTACACGTTCTATGACGAGAAC